>NZ_JANWXB010000162.1 GCF_025055495.1 Thermoflexus sp.
GCAGAGGAGCTGGCCCGCCAGGCCCCGATCAAGATGCTCTTCCCGCTGGTCTTCCTGATCTTCCCAGCCATTTTCGTCGTCCTCCTAGGGCCGGCCCTGCTGATTGTGATCAAGCAATTTGGCGGCGGATTCCTTCCCTAAACTCCGCCACGAAGGGGTGTCCTTCGTGGTTCTCAGCACGGTTGGAAACCCTTGTCAACCCTTCATCTCCCTCGACCGATCGCCCGTCTGATGGAGGAGGCCCTGGACCTCCTGTTCCCCCCTCGTTGTGCTGGCTGTGGGCGCCCTGAATGGCCATGGTGCCCGGCCTGCGCCGCGACGGTGAGCCCGCTGCTTCCCCCCGTTTGTTCTTTATGTGGCATTCCCTGGTTAAGAGGGGAACGCTGCTCACGCTGTAAAGAAGATCCTCTACATCTGGACGGCGTGCGATCCTGTTATATCTATTCCGGCCCGATCCGGCGGGCGTTGCACCAGTTAAAATTTCATGGTAGATATCGCCTTGCCCAGGCCCTGGCCACAGGAATGGTGGAGGGCTGGACCCGATTCGGAATGGAGGCCGACCTGTTGGTCCCGGTTCCGACTTCCAGCGCTCGCCAGCGCCAGCGGGGATATAATCAGGCCGCTGTCCTGGCCCAGGCTCTGTCGGAACGCTTGGCGCTTCCTATGCATCCTCAAGCATTGCGCCGGGTTCGGGCGACCCCATCTCAGGTGGGACTGGCTCAGAGGGCCCGTCGGGAGAACGTGCGAGAGGCTTTCGCCGCCGATCCCCAATGGGCGTGGGGGAAGCGGGTCGTGGTCGTGGACGACGTTTGCACCAGCGGGGCGACACTGGAAGCGTGCGCAGCAGCCCTCTATCAGGCGGGGGCACGGTCCGTCTGGGGGTTCACATTGGCCCGGGTGATCTTGAAAGAAGAGCGGGACCAGAAGTTGCGTCTTTGAGCTTTCCAAAGGAGGAGAATAGCAATGGAGCTGGTCATCCGAGGACGAAACATCGAGATCACGGATCAGATTGAAACTTACGCCCGAAAGCGGATCGCACGCCTGGAACGCTTTTTGCCCACCGTTTCTCAGGCAGAGCTGGAGCTCGCCCAGGAGAACACCCGAAGTCGAGATCAACGCCAGATCGCTCAGCTCACGTTGCGGATGACTCCCGGGATCCTCCTGCGCGCGGAGGAACGCCACGCGGACCTTTTAGCGGCGATTGACTTGGTGGTGGATAAGATGGAACGGCGGATCGAGCGCTTTAAAGGACGCCGGGAAGGACGGATCCGCCCCGAGGCCTTAGAGGTTGCCTCCTCAGAAGAAGAAATAAGCGAGACGGGGGGCCGCATCGTGAAGGTTAAGCGGTTCGAGGTGACCGCCATGACCCCGGAGGAGGCGATCGAGCAGATGGAGCTCCTGGGTCACGATTTCTTCATCTTTTATAATCCCGAGACGGCCAGTATCAATCTGGTCTACCGCCGGCGGGACGGAAATTACGGGTTGATCCAGCCGGAGCTGGCGTAGAGATCTAATCGGTCGGAGCCAGATAGGGCTCCGCTACCCATCCCTCGAACGCTCCATCTTCCGTCCGAACCCGACGCCAGCGTAGGCCATCCGCCTCAACGGACTCGGGGAAGGCCGAGAGAGGGGTTCCCTCGTTGAGAATGGTGACCACCGCATAGAGGAGCCCAGGCCCTTCCCGAAGCCGCAGGCCCAGGCCGCCGGTGCCCGTTACGACCATCCGCTGCGCCATCGACGTCGGCGTGGGGGAAGGCAAAAGGGTAGGGCTGGGCGCCGGAGAACGGGTGATCAGAATGATCCGGGCCGTTCCAGAAGGAGGGGGTTGACGGGCTGCGGGTCGAAATTGGGCAAGCCCCATCCACAATCCGAACCCCAACAAAACGATGGCCACCAGACCCACCGCTCTCTTGCCCACGCTTCCCTCGCGGGTTTCTGCCTCAGATTCGTGCTTTATCCAGCGATAAACGCGCTACCCTTCCCAGAACGGAGGCCGTTCTAGGCGCCAAAGGGCCCGGAGCGCAATGCCCCCGACGATGGCTCCGATCAGATAGCTCTCCAGCATCCCCGCCATCGCGACAAACAGCGCCAGGGCCCCCAGCGCCGCCTGGGCCAGATACAGCGTGAGGACCGCCTCCCGATGGGTCATCCCCGCCCGCGCCAGTCGATGGGAGAGATGATCTTTCCCCGGTGTGGTCAATGGGTTCAGGCCTCGGCGCAGCCGGGAGAAGACCACCAAGGCGGTGTCGAAGATGGGGATCCCCAGGACCAGCACCGGGACCATCCACGTGACAAAGGCCACGTTGTTCGGGAAGCGCAATTTAATCCCCAGAACGGCCATCAGGAAGCCGAGAAACATGCTCCCGGCGTCCCCCATAAAAATCGAGGCCGGATTGAAGTTGTAGCGCAAGAAGCCGATGCAGGCGCCCAGCACGGCCGCCGAAAGGGCCCCCACCAGATACTGGCCGTTCAGCGCCGCCAGGAGCAGGAAGAAGGCGGCCGAGACCGCGCCGATCCCGCCGGACAGGCCGTCCATGTTGTCGATCAGATTGAAGGCGTTGGTGATCCCCACCAGCCAGAGCAGCGTAATCAGAACGTTCAGGATCGGCCATGGGAAGAGAGAGACCATGACGCCGGTGGCCATCACGATCCCAGCGATGGCGATCTGCCCGGCCAGCTTGATCATGGGTCGAAGTCCCCATCGATCGTCCCAGATCCCCAGAAAGGAAATCGCCGTGGCTCCCACTAGGATTCCCGCTAGTTGGGGGAGATTGTAGCGATCCTCCAGCATGAGCAGGGCGATCAAGACCGCGAGGTAGAGCGCGGCGCCCCCCAGCAGGGGGATCGGCCGGGTGTGGAGCTTGCGCGGAGCGGGATGATCCACCATCCCGATCCGGAAGGCTACCGCCCGGGCTACCGGCGTGACCAGCATTGCGATCACGATCGCGCTAAGAAGGATCAGCAGCCAGACCGTTTGCGCTCGCATAGCGCATCATGCTCCTATCCCATGGATCACCTTCCGGGACAGCACCGAAGGGGCCCCGTCCCAAAATCCTCCGATCATCCATAGGGATCCGCAGGCCTTCCTTTAACGGCAAACCTCCAGACGGACCCCATCGATCACGGTCGCGCTCCCCCATCCGCTTCCATTATTGTAAACGCCGATGGTCAGCGTAATGATCTGCCCGCTGTAGGGCGTCAGGTCCAGGCTCACGGCCGCCCATATCCCGGTGTTCGCCTGATCCACCAGTAGGGGCACCCATTCATTTCGTGCGTTCCGGAAACCGATGTAGAACCGATCCCCACTTTCTCGAATCTGCGGAAGGCGCCAAAGGGTTAATGTCACCTGGCGCCCGTCCAGATTCACCCGCTGCCAGAGGGTGGCATAGGAAGCAGAAGTCGCCTGGAGATCGCCCAGACGGACAGCCCACTGCCCTTCATAGACCGGGCTCTGGACCCGCGCGATGGGAGCGCTCGGGTTCAGAATCTCCCAGGTTCCTGCCAAATCGGCTTCGAATCCCCCGTTGCGTAGCCGATCCTCACAGGTGGGCGGTGGAGGCGAAACGGCCCCCGCTTCCCGCAAGATCAGAGGGAGGTAAAGCATCGATCCACGAACGCCTGGGGCCACGTAGAACCGGACCGGCGGCGGCGTCCCGGAGAGATTGCCAGCCGCATCGAAGGCCGCAACGGTCCATTGATATTCCCCGGGGACCAGGTTGGCCAGGAAAATAGGGGTGGTCACCGTGAGGCGAGCGTTGTTGATGAAGAGAACGTATCCAGAGGGGGGCTCCGATCCGGTGGGAGCCCACTCGAAGCGAATCGGCGGTGTGTAGGTGATGGTCACGGTGGGGGTGATCAGCATCGGCACCCCGGGTGGAGTGCGGTCCAGCGTAAACGTCACTGCCGCCGGGGTGGGATCCACCGTCGTCCCTCGTATCGCCCGGGCCAGCACCCCATACGTCCCTTCGGTCAGATCCGGGGGAGGCGTCCACGACCATGAAAGCCGTCCGGTCGCTGTCAACCAGACCGGCTCCCCACCCCATCCGCTCCCGGTCCACCATTGCTGGTCCGCTGTCCGTTGAAGCGCGACCTGGACTCCCGTGATATCCGATGGGGATCCTGTCCCCTCGATGACCGGGATTTGATTCAACCGCGCATTCGGAGCGGGCACGGTGATCGCGGTCTCCAGCGGGGCTCCGCATGCCGTCATCGCATTCAGAAGGCGAGATAGGAGCGCCGCCCGAGCCGCCATCGGCCATGTGCTCTCGAGGGGGAAACCAAAGACCACCGCCTGCGGACATGGCGCGCCGAAGAACGTCGCCGCCGCCCGGCCGTCTGGATACTGCATCAGAACCTGGGCGTCGCGCCCTGGAGCGAGCACATCCGGCGTGGTCACCCGATGGCTCCCCATCGTTCCATCATCCAGGGTCAGATCCCCAATTCCGTCCAGCAGGCTCCCCGGAACGGGGCGGACCGTGCGAGCCCCTGCGTCGTCGGCGACGAAGCCCACCCGGAGCGCATCGGCCAGGAAGCCTGGATCCCGCTGGCTGAGATCCTGGCCGATGTTGGACCCGCTGAGGATCAGCCGTCCGCCGTTCGCCAGGAAGTTCCGCAACCGCGCCCGGACGCTATCTTCCAGGGTCGGCTCCGAGAACCCTTCCTCGCCCAGCAGCCAGAGGACGATCGGATAGTTTTCCAGACCCACGAACCCGCCGGAGACGGCCTCGTCGGTGGCCCCATCGAAGGGCATGGAGAGCGCGCGGCCCACACCAGCCAGGGCGTCGAAGCCGTTCATCCGCGCGATCGGCATGCGCGTGACCAGGCCCAGACTTCCCCCCAGGTTCTCCGTTGGCCGCATCGCCGCATCCAGCCGATCGAAGCCGTCTACCAGGAGCAGTCGGGGCGCTCCCCATGGCCCAACCCGCACCCCGACGACCGGGGTCGGGAAAGATTCACCGCCCGCGTTGAGGCCGGTCACCCGGAAGAACAGCGTCGTGCCCTCGGGCAGACCGGAGAGCGTATACGAGGGGCTGTTCACGAGGACCCCATCGCTCCAGGCAAAGCCATCGGTGCTGGTGTAGACCTTGTAAGCCGTAGCCGGATGGCCCAGGAGCACACCGCCATCGCTGGGGGAAGGCTGCCAGGAAAGCGTCACTTGGCCCGGTCCTGTTTGACGGGCCAACGGGGCCTGCGGAGGCTCCGGCAGGAAGATGGGGGAACGGCCATCCCGCTGCGCGTAATAGCGCACGATCCCCTTATACACCGCGCGGGCCACCAGCATGGCGAAGCGAGGGTCCTTGAGCGCGGCTGCGTCCTGCGGGTTGTCATGGAAGGCCGCTTCTAACAGGACACCGGGCATCGTGGAGAGAAGGCGCAATTCCCCCAGGTTGGCCTGTTTCTTCCCCCGATCGATCCAGTTCGGATCCCACCCCGCCCGGATGTCCTGGATCACCTGGGTGTGGATGGCATTCTGGAGCTCCAGGCTCCCCGGGGTGCGCCGGTAGTTCGGATCGCTGTTGTCGTAAACGTAAGATTCCGTTCCTCGAAGCGTTCCGTTGTAGCCGTTGGTATGGAACGAGAAGTAAACCGGATCATCGAAGGGCTCGCGTTCCCATTCGGCGTAACGAGGGCGGGCCGTCACGTCGTCGATTTGATCCCCACACGCGCTATAAGTAGAGCACTGGAAAGGATCGTAGACTGAGGGCGGAGCCCCCTGGTATTTCGCCCAGTAACGGGCCGCCTCCTCCCATCGGGGCCGTCCGCTCGGCCCGGGGCTGGATGGCGGCCCATCTCCGGTCACCGTGCCCATCCCCCCACCGATCCGAACCGCGTCCGCCACCACCACACGGTTCAGGTTCTCCGGGCGCTCCGTTCGGTTCGTGAGGATCACCCGCGCGGGTTGCCCGCCCCGGAAGGGGAAGGAGCCCAGATAGCGCCAGGTGTAGCCGTGACCCTGCTGGTTGACCCGGACTTCGCTGCGGCCCCCGGCGTGCTCGATCAGGAATTGCGCGTCCGTGCTCCGATTGGAGCCGCTCGTATACCAGGCGTAAACGGCATACACGCCATCCCGCGGCGGCGTCAGGGTCCAGACCGCCTGGGCGGTGACCGCCCCCAGGGCGGTCAGCGCCGTCCGATAGGTCCCGCCATTGTAGCCGGGCAGGGTCCCTGGGGACCAGGCCCCCTGTTCCTGATAGGCCTGGGGGTTATCGTTGTCGGCGATCCCTTCCCAGGGATTCATATCCCGCTCTCGGACCGGCCAGACATCCGCCCCTGCGTTGTAGAGATACTGCATCAGGAACTGGTTGAGGGTTTCGGCGTTGTTCAGATCCTCCACCAAGCCATTGGTGTTCACCCGCTGGGTCTGCCAGCGGTTGCCTGGGGCATACCAATACCAGCCGTGGCCTGCGCTCAGATAAATCGCTTTCCCGCTCAGGAACCCCTGGGCCTGGGGGCGGCTGTAAGCAGGAGGCTGACCGGCGACGCTCATCGGAGCAAGAGGCTCCCCACTCGCCCGCGCCAGCTCCTTGGGCTTGTTGGTGGGAGGAGGTTCCCGCAGGAACCAAGAGAGCGCGTAGAACCGTCCGTCCGCCGGGTTCCGGGCCAGCACTTGCACATTGTGCACCCCGAAGGGCTCCAGGTGCCGCAGGAAGAGATAAGCGGCCCGATCCACGGTCCACGGGCTCAGGGCTGGCTCCTCCCCGCTGGTCCGCTCCAGATAAGGGGCCGGCAGCTCCAGGTAGAGCGTGAGCACCTGGCCGGACCACTGGAAGCTGGCCACCCGCGCTCCCGAGGGCAGGGGGGACCACAATCCAGTCGCCCGCTCCTCGGCCGTCGGTCCGGCCACTAGGGCCTGGAGGCGGAGGGAGACCCGGTCGGTGATCGTGGCGGCCGCCTGGGGGAAGAAGCGAGGCACACAACGGACCTGGCTATCGAGGGGATCCACATAAAAGCAGACCGAGGAACTCTCCTGCTGAGGGCGAGCGCTCGCGGCCATACCCCGCCATGCCAGCTCCAGCCCCAGGAGGGCCAGGAGGCCGATCCCCAGCGCCAGCGAGAGCAGGATCCTCCGCCCGGATCGGAAGAATCCCGTGGCGGATCTCGATCGTTTCCAGGAGGTTGCCATGCCCTGTGGCCTCTTCGGATTTCAGGAAGGAGGTTAGAATTGGGCATTGGATGGTTCTTAATGAGTGTAGTCAAGAGGAGAGGGCAAGGCAAACGGGGAGTAAAGAGACTTTCCAAGACCCAGAGGCCCCGGAGAGGTGGGAGAAAGTCTTTCCCCTCCTCACAGCCCTCTGGGTCATGGGGAGGAGGGAGAAACCCTCTTTGCGGCTCCCGGAGCCGCGAGGAAGGGGAAGAAAGATCTTTCTAGGGAGCTGGGTGGGGGCTTCGGTCCCCATCCAGCTCCCCGACTCCCCCAAAACATAAAGCCACAGAACCTCAGCAAGTTGCGCTATGGGCAATGTCAGGGAAGGATAGCGGTGGGGCGAGCGGTTTCGTCGCCTGCCCCAATCCCCGTTCGATCAATCCGCCTCGGCCGCGCTGCCATCCCCCCCAGCGACCGCCGGACGGGGCTCCGGCATGGGCTCCCAGCGACCCACCAGGCGCTCGGCGACCTCGGGAAGCGTGGTGTATTCCATTTCCTCCATCGGCAGGCGATGAGGCTCGAAGGGCCCGTGACGCCGGAAATGATCCGCGATCACATTGCACAGTCGTCGTGCTTCATCGAAGGCCGGGTCATCGAACATATCCCGCGGGCCGATCAGCCGGCCATCGGCCAGCTGGAAGCCCAGGGCCACCACCCGCGGCGGGCCATCGAAGCGGGTGCACTTGGCATGATGCAATGGGACTGGCATCAGCGGCCCGTAGTGGGAGCCCCGCATCCAGCCCTCCACGATATGCGGCATGGTGAAGGGTTCCAGGATCTCCCCGACGGCGGGGAAGATCCCCTGCGCCCGCACAATGCACACCGGATCGTCCTTCCCCACGTAATGTCCCGCGATCAGGGAGAGGCGTTCGGTCGAAGAGACGGCCGCGATCTCTCCCTTCCTGGTGTAAACGGCCTTGATCATATAGCGGCCCGGCGCCCCGATGTAGACCAGCAGGTCATACATCTCCTCGGGACAATTAAAGAAGATCCGCTTGTGGCCTTTGACATCATGGACCTCGAAGCGAAAGCCATCGTGCATCGCAGGGGAGATCACTAGACCGGCCGTGTTGAAGGGGTCAGCAAACATGCGGAAGAGGGGAAGATTCCAGGCGCCGGCTGAAGTCTTATCGGCCATGAAGATGATGATAGGCTCCGAGGGGCGTTCAATGAAGGACATCTCCGCTACGCCCGGTCCCATCCCCCGAACGTTTCCTGAGAAGGCGTCGGCGATGAGGTCCTGCCCGGCCCCGTAAAGCTTCATCTCTTTCGCTTTGATGGTGCACCGTTCGAAGGTTTCCCAGGCGAGGCCGTGGATGATGGAGCTGTCAACGCCATGGCGGTGGGTCATAATCAGTTGAAGGTCATCCCCGCACCAGGTCACATAGTAATCAACAAGCACGCCCCGACGCTGAGCGTCCTCCAGATGCTGGCGGGCCAGGGCCACCAGATCCGTGTGGATCCCGGAGTGGCCCACCATGCCCCCGATGTCCGCCTTAATCACACTGACCGTGATCTCCTGGCTCATCGCACACCCCCTATGTTCAAGAGTCATGCAGTCAAGAGCCCGCTGGAGGGATCAACATCATCCTCCGAAAACCCCAGGAAAAGACGAATGGCGTAACTTCTACTTATACTCAGCGAACCCTGCGGGCGCCCTGCTCCCTTAACCGGGCGTTGGCCCATTCCGCAAAGGGGGGCTCCAGGGGCGGAACGGGCTCTTCCTCGTAGTTTACGCGCAGATCATATGCCGCCCGGTCATAAATCATCTGCAAAAGACGCCCCAGATCCACTTCCGGCTCTTCATCCCCCGCCTGCAACGGCAAGCGAAAGACCGGGATCGGATCCCGCACGGTGAACACGTAGAGCAGCGCCCGAGGTCGCTGCTCCCACCGGCTGACCAGGATCCGGTAGTG
>NZ_JANWXB010000172.1 GCF_025055495.1 Thermoflexus sp.
TGGGGCGCCGCCGAAGGCGGCGCCCCAGCCCCAAAGCATATTTTCAGGGGGAAGGGACCTGGTCCGCTTCCAACTCCCAGAGGCGCCCAGATCGGAATTGATGCCTGAAGTTGCCCATAGCGTAACTTCTATTTCTGGAGACGAAGGCTAAGATAGTCCTAGAGCGCCTTGATCTCCATCCGGACACATGCTATAATCGCCACGTGTTTGTGATACTTGCAACAAGGGAGGCGGGCCGTGCTTCAAGGATATGCGGTGGTCGGCCTGTATCTTCTGCTGTCCTTCGCCCTGCTCGGAGTGGTCTTGCTCCTCTGGTGGTTCCTGCGTCCGAAGAAGCCCAATCCCCTTAAGCTGGAAACCTATGAGTGTGGCGTTCAAACCGTTGGGGATGCCTGGGTCCAGTTCCGCGCTCAATACTATATTTTCGCCCTGATCTTTGTGTTGTTTGATGTAGAGGCGGTTTTTCTCTTCCCGTGGGCAGTCGCCTATAATCAGTTGGGCCTGTATGCGGTCATCGAGATGGCCCTGTTCCTGCTTCTGCTTCTAGGAGGGTTGCTTTACGCCTGGCGCAAGGGCGCGCTGGAATGGGCGTAATTCAGACAAGCTCTAAGACCTGAAAGGTTTGGCGGGTGGACGGGGCCGCCTCGGATGGCCCCGCCCGCCAAGCATAATGGATGAGAAATTGCGCCGATCGCCTCTCCATTGGGGCTTAGGGTGCGGAGCCGGGCGCCTTCGGCGCCGCACCCTAAAAGGATTTTTTCCTGTGAGGTTGAAGATGGCCCAGATCTACGATTTCATTTACAACTTATTTCCCTATCTTGGAGCCTGGCTGCGCGGCCTGCTTCAGAGCTGGGGGCTTCCCGAAGATGCGATTCTCTTAATCATTGGATTAATTAAGGCCTTTCTTCTGGCGAACTTCGGCCTCATTGGGTTTGCGATTCTAACTTATGTGGAGCGTAAGATTGTCGCCCGTTTTCAGGATCGCTTAGGCCCCAATGTGGCAGGCCCCTATGGGATCCTGCAGCCGGTGGCGGACGGGATCAAGCTGTTGACCAAAGAAGATACCATGCCGGCGGGGGCGGATCGATGGGTCTATAATCTGGCGCCACTGATCATCGCCACGTGCGCCCTGGCGCCGCTGGTGGTGATCCCCTTCGGACCGGGAGCGGTGGGAGCGGATCTCAATATCGGCGTCCTTTACGCCCTGGCGGTGGGGGCAGGGGCTCTGGTGGGCGTGCTGATGGCCGGATGGGGCAGCAACAATAAATACGCGCTGCTGGGCGCCTTCCGGGCGGTAGCCCAGTTGATCAGCTATGAGATCCCCGCGGTGTTCAGCGTCGTTGTGGTCGTGATGGTTGCGGGCACGATGTCCACAGTAGGAATTGTGCTTGCCCAGGATGTTCCTTATCTATTTGTGCTCCCCCTGGCCGCGTTGGTTTTTCTGATTTCAGGGGTGGCGGAGGTAGGGCGAACCCCCTTTGATCTCCTCGAGGCGGAATCCGAGATCGTGGCGGGCTTCCACATCGAATACAGCGGTATGAAGTTCGCCCTGGTCTTCCTGGGCGAGTTCATCCACGCCCTGGTGGTCTCCGCGCTCTTTGCCGTTCTTTTCCTGGGTGGGTGGCGTGGGCCCTGGTTGCCGCCGTATCTGTGGACCCTGATCAAGATGAGCGTCGGGATCTTCCTGTTCTTCTGGCTGCGGGCGACGCTTCCCCGTATTCGGATCGATCAGATGCTGAATCTGAACTGGAAATTCCTGACCCCGCTGATGATTCTGAACCTGATCGGTGTCGCCCTGGTGGATAAGGGCCTGCGGGCAGCTGGGGCGACCGGTGGGCTCTGGGCGGCCGGGATGTTCGCCTTCAACATGGCGATGCTGATCGGCGCCCTGGGCATTCCCGGCTATCTGGGACATCGGGCGCGGATGGCCGCGATGGCTTCGGCTTCCGGGGAGGAGCCGGAGGCCCTGGAAGCCGTGGGGGCTCATTAACCCCGGCAATCTGGGAATGATCCTGTCCCTCCTTCCCACGCCGCGAAGCAGTGCGAGAAAGGGGGCAAGGAAAAAAGTGGATGGCGGGGTGGGCGGCGCAGCCGCCCGTCCCGCCACCCCAAAACCCCATGTTGAAGGAGCACGCTGGCAATGACCCTGATCCAGGCCGTTTTTGTTCTGTTTGCTATCCTGACCCTGGGAGCGGGGTTATTCACCGTTCTCAGCCGTCATCTCTTCCATGCGGTTCTCTATTTGATTCTCTCCTTAGTTGGGGTGGCGGGCCTCTTCGTCCTGCTGGAGGCGGAATTCCTGGCCGGGGTGCAGGTTCTGATCTATATCGGGGCGATCTCTATTCTCATCATTTTCGCTGTGATGCTCACCCGCGGAATGGCCCGCAATCCGGGTCCCCCATTGAACAATCAGAGCCTGGCGGCCGCGGTGATCGCCGGGCTCTTTTTCGTCCTCTTAGCTCCGGTCATCGCGGGTTTCCCGTGGCCCCAAGCGACCCAGGGAGTTCCCGCTGACGCCATTGAAGCCCTGGGCCGCTCTCTGGTGGATCCCAATCAGTTCGCGCTGCCGTTTGAGCTGGCCTCGGTGATGATCCTGGCGGCGTTGATCGGGGCGATCTTCATCGCCCGGGAGAAGCGTTAAGGGCCTGTTCGAACCCCCATTTTGATATGAAAGTGCTCGTAGGGAGAAGAGGGTGGGGCCCCGCTGTCTCCACCGGACCTCTCCCGACCGCGGAGCGATCGGTTTTGCGGATAGGCTCGGATAGGGCCCATGAGATGAGGCATCCATTCGGAGGTTCGGAATGGTTCCCCTAACCTGGTATCTGCTGGTGGCCACCGCGTTGTTTTGCATCGGTGTTTATGGGGTGCTGGCCCGACGCAATGCCATCGCCATCCTCATGGCGATCGAGTTGATGTTGAACGCGGTGAACCTGAGCCTGGTGGCGTTCTGGCGTTATCTCCATCCCACCGCGACCACCGGCCAGGTCTTCGCCCTTTTCGTGCTGGTCGTTGCGGCGGCGGAGGCGGCCGCAGGCCTGGCGCTGATCATCAGCATTTATCGCAATCGCGAGACGGTCGATGTCGAGAACATCGATCTCCTGAAGGGCTAATCCCTCGAGGTGGAGACGGATGGAGAATCAGGGAACGCTCCTGCCGTTGCTGGTGGCCTTGATCCCCTGGCCGCCCTTTATCGCCTTCGGCCTGATCGCTCTGTTCACGAACCGCTGGAAGCGCCTCAGCCATACCCTTGCCATTCTCTCGGTGGCGATCTCTTTCGTGCTCTCCCAAATCGTGTTCTGGACCGCCATCCGCACGGAGCATCTGGGGGAGCACCCCATCGCCCTTCGGATCCCCTGGCTCCCGGTTGGCCCTCGTCCGCTGGAGTTTGGCGTGCTGGTGGACCCGCTGGGGGCGGTGATGCTGTTCATGGTGCCTCTGGTCTCGCTGATGATTTTCATCTATAGCGTGGGCTATATGGCCGGGGATCCTCACTACAGCCGCTTCTTCGCGCTCCTCTCCCTCTTCGAAGCGGCGATGCTGCTCCTGGTGGTGGCCGACAATCTGCTGATGCTGTTCATCGGCTGGGAGGTGATGGGCTTCTGCTCTTATGCCCTCATCGGCTTCTGGTATCGAAAGCCCTCGGCCTACCGCGCCGCTGTGAAGGCGTTTATGACCACCCGGGTAGGCGACGTGTTGATGCTCCTGGGCATCGCTTACCTTTATGCCCAGACTGGGACCTTGAATTTCCATGACATCCTGCGCAATCCGGAGACGTTGAAGACCCTGGCCGAGACCCCCTCCTATGTGGCGGGCCTGTCGGTGGCGGCCCTGGCTTCGCTGTTGCTGTTCGCCGGGACGGTGGGGAAGAGCGCTCAGTTCCCGCTCCACGTCTGGTTGCCGGATGCCATGGAAGGCCCCACCCCGGTCAGCGCGATGATCCATGCGGCTACGATGGTTTCAGCGGGCGTCTATACCACCATCCGGATGTTCCCTTTGCTTCAAGCTGGCCAACATGGTCTGGGTGGCGAGACCGCTTTCTGGGTGGTGGCCCTCATCGGCGCCTTCACCGCTTTGATGGCGGCCACGATGGGCGTGGCCCAGAATGATATCAAGCGGGTGCTGGCGTATTCCACGATCTCCCAGCTCGGCTACATGCTGGCGGCCGTGGGCATTGGGGCCTATGTGGCTGCGGCCTTCCACCTGATCACCCACGCCTTTTTCAAGGCGTTGCTCTTCCTAGGCTCCGGCTCGGTGATCCACGCCGTCGAACATGGGCACCATCACGCCGGTCACGGGCACGGCCATGAGGAGCCCTTTGATCCCAACGACATGTTCAATATGGGGGGCCTGGCCCGACGCATGCCGGTGACCTTCTGGACCTTTGTGGCGGGTGGGCTGGCCCTGGCGGGGTTCCCGCTGATCACCGCCGGGTTCTGGAGCAAGGATGAGATCCTGGCGGAGGCCTTCCACGGTGCTTTTGAGAAAGGGGAACTGCTGCCGTTGCTGGTTTTCCTGCTGCTGGTGGCGGCGGCTATCCTGACCGGTTTTTACACGATGCGCCAGATCGCCCTGACGTTCCTCGGCGAACCCCGCACGCCTGCGGCCGCCCACGCGGAAGAGAGCCCGGGCTCGATGATCTTCCCCCTGGTCTTCCTCGCTTTCTTCGCTGTCTTCGGGGGGTATGTCGGAGTGCCCGAGGGATTCCCTGGGCTGGCGGCGCTGACCGGCGGCAACTGGTTCCACGATTTCGTTGGGGAGACCCTGCTGGAACACCCCAAGGCTCCGCCCTTTAATCCGGCACCTGTTGTGCTTTCTTCTCTGATCGCGCTGGCCGGGCTCTTCCTGGGATGGGTCGTTTACGCCCGTCGTCCCCTGGCTGCCGGGGAGCCGGATCCCCTGATCCGCCTGGGCCCGATTTATATCTTCCTTAAGAACCGGTGGTATATCGATGATCTCTATCAAGTCCTCTTTGTCCGTCCGACGCTGTGGCTGGCGGAGCGCGCGGTGGCCTTCTTCATGGACCTCAAGGTTATCGATGGGTTCCTCCACGGGGTCGCCGATGCGGTCTGGTCGATGGGGGGCGCCCTGCGCCTGTTCGATCGAGTGGTGGTGAATGGCATCGGCGATGGGATTGGGGAAGCCGTGAAGGCCGCCGGCCGCGAACTGCGGACCCTGCAGACCGGCCTGGTCCAGAACTACCTGCTGGTGGTGGTCCTGGGGGTCCTGGGCTTCATCGTTCTCTACACAGTGGCGCCGATGCTGCGGGGATTCTGAGAAGGGAGGGCCGTCCACGAATGGGGCACGAATAAACGAATGATTTAGGGGGTATTAGGGCTCTCAACGATGGCAGCGATGGATGGCCCTTCCTTTTGCCGGTAGGGGATATTCCGTTAGGAGTTACGCAAGGCGACCTTTGATCCCGAGTCATCCCAACGAGGGAAGCGAGCGATGACGCTGTTCGGGTATCCGATCCCGATCCTGACCCTGATCACGTTCACCCCTTTGCTGGGCGCGGGGATCATCGCCCTGACCCCGCGGGATAGTGTTCGTCTGCATCGGGGGCTGGCGCTCTTCTTCAGTTTGATCCCCCTCGTTCTCTCCGCCTGGCTCTGGTTGAATCTCGATCTGGACCAGCCCGGGTTCCAGTTTGTGGAGCGAGCGGTCTGGTTCCCTCAAGTGAATGCCAATTACTATCTGGGGGTCGATGGCCTGAGCGTTATGCTGATTTTCCTGACCGCTCTGCTCACCCCGCTGGGTGTTCTGGTCTCATTCAACATCACAGAGGATCCACGGACCTACTTTGCGCTCTTCCTGGCCCTGGAGACGGGGATCCTGGGGGTCTTCGTCAGCCTGGATCTCCTGT
This sequence comes from Thermoflexus sp., assembly GCF_025055495.1. GTDB lineage: Bacteria > Chloroflexota > Anaerolineae > Thermoflexales > Thermoflexaceae > Thermoflexus. Next base: position 5,864 of record NZ_JANWXB010000172.1, read on the forward strand.
TGTTCTTCCTGTTCTGGGAACTGGGGCTGGTGCCCATGTATTTCCTGATCAACAACTGGGGAGCGCCGGAGCGGCGGCATTACGCGGCTTTGAAGTTCATTCTCTATACCATGGCCGGATCCCTCGGCCTCTTGCTGGGGATCCAGCTCATCTGGGCCGCTCTGGGAGGTATGCAGGGAGGAACCTTTGATCTGCTGGAGGTCAGCCGGCGCTGGCCGGCCCTCCAGGGGACCCTGGCGGGGGTCCCGATGGAGGTGGTGAAGGCCATCGTCTTCTGGGCCTTCGTCATCGCTTTCGCGATCAAGGTCCCGGTATGGCCGTTCCACACTTGGCTGCCTGATGCCCACACGGAGGCGCCGACAGCAGGTTCCATGATCCTGGCGGGGATCCTGTTAAAGCTGGGCGCCTATGGTTTCCTGCGCATCGTTTTCCCGCTCTTCCCGACGGAGTCCACTCGCTTCGCGATCGCTCTGGCTCTTCTCGCGACGGCCGCTATCGTTTTCGGTGCCTATGCCGCGCTGGGCCAGCGGGACTTCAAGCGGCTGGTGGCTTACTCCTCGGTGAACCACATGGGCTTCGTGGTGCTGGGAATCGCCGTGGCGGGCTACGCGCTGGGCAACCCGGCGGTTCGGGATTATGCCCTCATCGCGGTGAACGGGGCGGCCCTGCAGCTGTTCGCCCACGGCCTCTCCTCCGCGGCGATGTTCGCGCTGGTGGGGGTGGTTTACGATCGGACGCATACCCGCGATCTGGAGGCTTACGGGGGGCTCTGGACGCGGATGCCGATCTATGGGGGGATCCTGATCTACTGCGCGATGGCTTCGGTGGGCCTGCCCGGGCTGGCGGGGTTCGTAGCCGAGTATATGGTGGTGCAGGGCTCCTGGCCGGTCTTCACGACCCTCACGGCGATTGCGATGCTTGGGCTGTTGATCACCGGGGCCTTCATCACGAAGGCCATCCAGAAAGTGCTCCATGGGCCGCTGAACCCGCGCTGGGCTCGTTTGCCGGAGATAAGCGCCCGCGAGATCTTGGCGGTGGCCCCTCTGATGGTCTTCATGCTGCTAACGGGCCTGTGGCCCGCCTGGATCGTGCCGACGTTGAACGCAACGCTGGCACGGCTGTTCGGATGATGCCTTAGAGGATGACTCGCCGTCGTATCGATCTCCTGTATCTGATCTCGTCTCGGGAGCATGAGGGATGACGATCCCATCGGTGTCCATCCCGATTCTCAGCTTCATCGTGTTCACGCCCCTGGTCGGGGCTTTGCTTCTGCTGCTCATCCCGCGCCATCAAAAGGAGGCAGCGCGGGTGTTCGCGGCGACGGTCTCCGGCTTCACGTTGCTGCTGGCCCTCTGGGCGTTTCTGGCTTACGACCGGGCGGCCGGAGGGTATCAGTTCGTGGAGCGGATGTCGTGGCTCCCCGAGCTGGGCATCCATTATTACGTTGGCGTGGACGGCGTGAGCCTGCCGCTGGTGCTGCTTTCGGCTCTTGTGCTTTTCACCGGGGTGCTGGTGTCCTGGAACATTGAGGATCGCCCCCACGAACTGTTCGCCTTTATGCTGCTTCTGGCCAGCGGCATCACGGGGGTCTTCGTAGCGCAGAACTTAGTGCTATTGTTTTTCTTCTATGAGATCGCCATTTTCCCCAAGTATTTCCTGATCGCCATCTGGGGCTCCACCCGCAAAGAATACGCGGCGATGAAGCTGGTCCTCTACACCCTGGTGGGCTCCATCATCGCCCTGGTAGGCGCGTTAGCTCTCTATTTCGTCTCCCCGGTCCGCACCTTCGATATGGATGTGCTTCGGGAGCTGGCCGCCCGGGGAGCCTTCGCCCAAACGGTGGAAGTGTTCGGCCAGGTGGTGCGCTTTGATTATCTCTGGTTCCTTCCGGTTTTCCTGGGCTTCGCGGTGACAGCGGGCCTGTGGCCGTTCCACAACTGGGTGCCGGACGGCCACTCGGCGGCGCCCACGGCGGGCTCCATGTTCCTGGCCGGGGTGGTGATGAAGGTGGGCGCCTACAGCGCGCTGCGGGTGGGGATCGAATTGTTGCCCGGTGGGGCGGTTTACTGGCTGCCGGTGGTGGTCTTTCTGGCCGTGGTCGCCGCCCTCTATTCGGCCGCGATCTCGCTGGTGCAGGAGGATCTGAAATACGTGATCGCCTTCTCCAGCATCGGCCACATGGCCTTTGTGACCATCGGGTTCGCGGCGATGAACGTGACCGGGCTGACAGGGGCGGTCCTCCAGATGTTCTCGCACGGGGTGATGGCGGCCATTCTGTTCGCGACGGTCGGGATGGTCTATGATCAGGCGCATACCCGTTATTTGGCCCATCTGGGCGGTTTCGCTCGAGCGATGCCGATGGCCACCTTGGGCTTCATCCTGGGCGGCCTGGTGGCGATGGGGATGCCGGGCTTCTCCGGCTTTGTGGCCGAGTTCCAGGTGTTCGCCGGGATCTGGGCGGCCCGGGATACGGCCTGGTGGTATCCCTGGGTGGCCATCTTAGCGGCGCCCAGCATCGCCCTGTCCGCCGCCTACATCCTGCGGGCGCTCCAGGCCACGTTCTTCGGGGAGCTGGATCGGTGGCGATATCCCCATGTGGGGGATGTCACCGCGCTGGATAAGGTGGCCATCGTCACCCTGGCGGTGTGGTTCGTCCTGATCGGCGTGTTCCCGCGGATCATGACCGATATGATCCAGACCGGTGTGGAGCCCATTGTCGCCCTGCTGCAAGGGGCAATGGTCGCCTCCATCCGTTGAGGATCTCAGCGCGCACAGAGGAGGAATGACCGATGGAATTGTCGTGGTGGGCGCATCTCTGGTCGGTTTTGCCGGAGATCGTGCTGGTGCTGGCGGCCGCCCTGATGATGGCTGTGGATGCCTGGCTTCCAGAAGGGCGCAAGCGAGAGCTGGGCTATTGGGCGATCGGTGGGCTGGCGGCCGCCCTAACGGTGACCGCGGTCCAGGCGGCCCAACTGGCTGGCGGGATCGCGGTGCCCTATGAGGCCTTTGGGGGCTCGGTGCGGGCGGATCTAGCGGCCATGCTCTTCCGGGTGATCTTCCTGCTCGCGGGGATCCTCACGGTGGCCATTTCAATGGATTTCCGCCCCCTTCGCCAGAGTGGGGAATACTATATCCTCCTCCTCATCTCCGTTCTGGGGATGGGGCTGATGGGGGCGGCGGTCAATTTGGTGATGCTGTATCTGGCGCTGGAGACGGTGGGGATTGCCCTTTATCTGCTGGCAGGATATCTGCGAGATACGCCTCGATCGGCGGAGGCTGGCTTAAAGTATTTCCTGTTTGGTGTCTTTAGCTCCACGATTATGCTTTACGGTCTGGCGTTGATTTACGGTTTCACTGGTGAGATCGCCTACGCCCGCATTGCCCAGGCGCTGGCCGGGCTGCCAGCGCCTGCGGTGATGGCTGCCCTCCTATTGATCCTGGTGGGCTTCGGTTTTAAGGTCTCCGCCGTGCCCTTTCATTTCTGGACCCCCGATGTGTATGAAGGGGCGCCAACGCCGGTGACCGCTTTCATCTCTGTGGCCTCCAAGGCGGCAGGCTTCGCGGTCCTGATCCGGGCGATGATTGAAGCGTTCCCCACCGCGCAAGCAAACTGGGTGGCGATCATGGCGGCCCTCGCCTTCGTCACGATGACGGTGGGGAACCTCCTGGCCATCCCGCAACGGAACCTCAAGCGGCTGCTGGCGTATTCCAGCATCGCCCAGGCGGGTTACATCCTGATCGGGATCGCCGCGGCCAGCCCGCTGGGGGTCGCCGCCTCGATCTTCTACCTAGGGATCTACACCTTGATGAACATCGCCGCCTTCGCTGTCGCGGTCATCATGACCAATGTGACCGGAAGCGAGGAGATCCGGGATCTGGCCGGGCTCTCCCGGCGCTCGCCGGGGCTGGCCCTGGCCATGCTGGCCGCGCTGCTGTCCCTCGGCGGGATCCCGCCGCTGGTGGGCTTCTTCGCCAAGCTCCTCGTCTTCGCGGCGGCGATCGAGAGCGGTTTGCTCTGGCTGGCCATCGCCGGGGTGCTGAACGCCATGGTTGCATTTTATTATTACATCATGGTGGCCCGGGCCATGTATGTGGACCGCTCGCCGGAGGAGGAGAAGCCGGTCTGGATCTCCCGCCCCGCCCGATTCACCCTGTGGTTCACCGTGGCCGGGGTGCTGCTATTGACGGTGCTGGTGTATCCGCTTTATCTGCTGGCCCAGATGGCGGCTCAGGCTTTTTAGTCGGGGGTCGGGGACGGGCGAACTGCCTTCAACAGCCCGCCTGGTCCCAAGAGCGATCTTAAAGAATATTCTGGAGTGCGGGACCGGGGGCTGAAGGCCCTCCGCCCCGTGCCCAAAGATATTATGGAGTTACGTGGTTGGCTCCGTCCCCCAAGGAGATCTTTTATCCCCTCTTGGGGTAGGGAAGTGTAGAGGATGGAGCCCTTCCTACTGGTCCGACCGGTTCCCAACGACGGAGCCCCATATGAAAAGCAGTGTCCTAGGGTGGATTTTCAAGGCTGACCCTTGTCAGGAGTATGGGAGGAAAGGTATCATATTAAGGCCGCTTTTTGTGACGAGAGGGACAGACAAAGGGTGACGATGAAAACGCCTGGGCGCTGGTGGATCCGGGTCTGGAATCTGGCGCTGGCGGGGGCGCTCTCTCAGATCGGTTTTATCCCCGTGGTGGCGGTGGTGGGAGCGATGCTGTGTGGGCTCTGGCTGGATCTCCGCCTGGGGACCCGGCCGGTGCTGACCGCGGCATGCATGATCGTGGGCGCGGCCCTGGGATTGGTGGTGATGGTTCGCGCGGCGATGACGGCCGCCGCTCAGTTTCGCATGGAGCCGCCCAGGAAACCGGAGAAACCGGAATTGGGTTCCTCCAGCCCCATGGAGGAACATCCATCTTAACAGGAGGTTCGATCGCGGCGATGGGCAAGCTGATCCGACGGATGGGTCCCTATTTGCTGCTTGGGTTGATTGTCCTGCTCTCGTGTGGGGTGGGAGGGCAGGCGGCCCTCTGGTTGCTGGGGGGGCTGGGGGATCTTCTGCGGGGAGCAGGGGCAACATTCCTGGCCTCCGCAACGGGTTTGATGGGGATCCTCCTCATCGATGCCCTGGTGATCGCCCTGGTCGTGTGGGGCCTGCGAGACACCCGGGTGATCCGTTACTTCCAGACGCTGGTGGTGGTGCCTCTGATCCTGGGGTTCGTGCTGGGGACCTCTCTGTTCTTCGGCACGTTAGGACAGGGGCTCCCAGTCGGCGGGAAGCCCGTGAAGGCGGTTCTGCCGGTGATCCTGGTCAAACCCGAGCCGCTGACCGGGCCGTTGTTCTTCGGTGCTCCCCTCACCAATACGATGGTCGCTATGATTCTGGTGGATCTGGCGGTTCTGGGGTTGGGTCTCCTGGCGGCCCGGCGGGCCGGGCCGCTTCCGCCACCGGTTCGGGGGCTGGGAGTCCTGGTGAATCTCTTCGAGTTCATGGTGGAAGCCCTCTATGAGAACCTGGCCCGGGTGGTGCTGGGCCATCGCGCGCGCCAAGTCTTCCCTCTGGTGGCTTCGATTTTCCTGATGGTGCTGGCTGCCAACTGGCTGGGATTGCTCCCGGGCTTCGATTCGATTGGAAAAGTGGAGCCGGCTCACGGCCATGGCGGAGGCTATGCGGTGATCCACTGGGGGCCGCTCACCCTGCTCACCGCGGAGCCGATCGCTCCGGCGGAAGCGGCGGGCCATGAGGCTCACCCGGAGCCGCACGATGGAAAGGACAAAGAGAAGAAGGCCGGGGAGCACCCGGAAGCCCACGGCGAGGAAGGCTTCGTGCTGGTCCCCTATCTGCGGGCCCTGAGCACGGATCTCAACTTCACCATCGGGCTGGCGCTGGTGGCGGTCTTCATGGTGCAGGTGTGGGGCGTTCGCGCCCTGGGGCCGGGCTACTTCTGGAAGTTCTTTAATCTTCGGGCGCTCCGTCGTGGCTTCATGGGGGTGATTGAGTTCCTGGTCAGCCTGTTAGAGCTGATCAGCGAGGTGGCCAAGATCGTCTCCTTCTCGTTCCGATTGTTCGGGAACATCTTCGCTGGCCACGTGCTGTTGGGGATCATGATCTTCCTGCTCCCCCTGCTGGTTCCCGCTGTCTTCTATGGGCTGGAGATCTTCGTCGGGCTTATCCAGGCGTTCATTTTTATGATGCTGACCATGGTGTTCATCGCCTTGGCGACGGCTGGGCATGGGGAGGAACACTCTGAAGGGCATCATTCATAATCCGGTGGTCCTTACTTGTTTGGGACGGGTTGCGCTTCCTGATGCTGAAAGTAAAGTAAAAAATCCCCTCTCCCCACGGCCCTCTGGACCGTGGGGAGAGGGGAGAAAGGGGGAAGGGGCTATCGCTCCTCGAACAGGCCTCCATCCCCTAAATCCCCAATTCATAACTGTGTCGAAGCACGATCTAAATTCTAAACTCACTCGGGAGGTTTAAAGATGCTGGGGCTGATTCTGGCGCAGGAGATTCTCTCGCCGCAGGCTTTGAGTGTGCTGGGAGCGGGTCTGGCGATCGGTCTGGGAGCGCTGGGCCCTGGGATCGGCATCGGCCTTCTGGCCAGCGGGGCGCTGCAGGCCATCGGGCGCAATCCGGAGGCAACCCCTCAGATCCAGCTGAACATGATCCTGGCCATCGCCTTCGCGGAAGCGATCGCGATTTACGCGTTGGTTGTGGCGTTGCTGTTGAAGTTCGTTGCCTGATCTCTGTTCACCCCCACGGCTCAGGAGGCTGGCGTTGGAGGCCCTTGGGATTAATCCCATTTATCTGATCGCCCAGATCCTTAACTTTCTGTTGATCTGGTTCCTCCTGTCCCGGTTGGTCTTCCCGCGGGTGTTAAGGGCGCTGGAGGAGCGGCGGGCGTTGATTGAAAAGGGGCTGGAGGACGCGAAGGCGGCGGAGCAGTTGCGGGCGAGCATGCAGGCAGAGCGCCAGCGTATCCTGGAGGAGGCGCTGGCCGAGCGCCAGCGGATCGTCGCAGAGGCGGTCCGCCAGGCTGAACAACAGCGCGCCCAGATCCTCTCTGAGGCGCGGACTGAGGCCCAGCGCATTCTCGAGGTCGCCCGGGAGGAGGCGGAACGGGAGCGGGAACGGATCCTCGGCGAGTTGCGCACGCAGATTGCAGCCCTGGCCCTGGCCGCTGCCCATCGGGTCGTGAGCGACGCGCTGGATGAGTCGCGTCACCGGCGTCTGATCCAGGAGTTCTTTACCGTAGTCCCTTCGAAGGTCCTGGAGGAGCTTCGCGGTCTGAAAGGGGATCGGGTGGAGGTCATCAGCGCGATCCCGCTGCAGGAAGAGGAGAAGCAGAACCTCCGAAAGGAGCTCTCCGACCGCCTGGAGCTCGCCGGCGATGTGATCTTCCGGGTGGATCCCACGATCCTGGGCGGGCTGGTGATCCGGGTGGGCGATCGCATCGTGGACGGCAGTGTCCGCACCCGCATGGAAGGGCTGCGGGCGACCCTGATGGGCTGAGCCAGCGGCGATCACATGGGGGCCTTCGAGGATCCTACGGGCCCCCGATTTTTTGTTGTGGGACTACCCTGGTCTTCCGGATCTCTCCCCGCCCATCGGCCGGAGGGCCTTGGGCGGGGAGAGAAAGCATCCTTCGGAGAACGGGGCGCGCCCCGTATTCCGAACGCTCAGAACATCACGAAGCGATCAGGACTTCCCCGAAGAGGCTGGCTCATCGCTACGGCATCCGCCCACGCATCCCCGCTGGCTGGCGATCGCAAATGGGGTGGTGCTTCCTTGGTAACTGATCGCACCCCCGATTTCGCAGGGAGTTTTGGACGGGCGAGGCCGCCGAAGGCGGCTTCGCCCGTCCAAAATCTATCAAATCTCCCCTCCTTGAGTCCCGAAGGCGAAGGGCCTCGGGGAGGGGCCATGGATGCCCCACTCCTCATCCGTTAGCAGCAAAACACTACCGCAAATGGTTCCGTCGGCTCTTTGGTGGTTATTGCTGGTCCTCATCGGCGCATCGGCCTGGCCCCTGGCGTTTGTGATCTTCCGCCCCCTTCCGGATCGCGGGTTGGCTCTGGCCCGCCCGCTGGGTCTCCTGATGATGGGCTTTGTCTGGTGGTGGGGGGGGAGCCTGGGGATCTTCCCCGCCTCTCCGGGAGGAGCGATCGCCGCCTGGGGGCTGGTCCTGGGCCTCGGGCTCTGGCTGGCTGGGCGATCCGGCGAATCCCCATGGCGCTGGCTGTGGGCTCACCGCGGCCTGACCCTCTTCTACGAGCTTCTGTTCGCCATGGCCTTCTCCGGCTGGACGCTCTTCCGCGCTTACAACCCCGAAATCACCTACACCGAGAAGCCCATGGAACTGGCCTTTCTCAATGCGGTGGTCCGGGCGGATCGCTTCCCTCCCCACGATCCATGGTTATCCGGCTTCGCCATCAGCTACTATTATTTCGGCTATATCCTCCTGGGCTTCCTCACGGAGCTTTCCGGCCTGCCGACCCGCCTCACGTTTAATCTCGGGGTTTCCTCCTGGTTCGCGCTTACTCTGCTGGCGGCGGCAGGTCTCGGATGGAATCTCTGGGCCCTCTATCGCCCGGCGCGCCGTCGCATGGCCTGGGCGGTGGCGCTGCTCAGCGCCTTCTGGATCGGCTTGGCCGGGAACGGCGAGGCGATCCTGGACCTGGCCCACGCGTGCGGCTGGATCCGGGATCCAGGCTTCTGGGCCTGGCTGGACATCCCGGAGCTAAATGAGCCGCCCCCCGCGCGACCATGGCCCTCGTGCTGGCCTCCCGCGGACCGGGTGTGGGCGTGGTGGCGGGCCTCCCGGGTGGTGCGGGATTACACACCCGACGGCCAGCATCAGGAGGTCATCGACGAGTTCCCCCAGTTTAGCTTCCTGTTAGGGGATCTGCACCCGCATGTGCTGGCGCTGCCCTTCACCCTGATGGCGATCGGATTGGCCCTCGCCGTCTTCCAGGCCGCCCAACGGTTCCCCGGCCTGTTCTCCCTCGGGGAGTGGAAGACCCTCCTCCGCTTCCTCCAGGACCACGGCCCGCCATTCTGGATATTCCCGGTCGTCTTCGGCGGTCTGGCCTTTCTGAACACCTGGGATTTCCCGATCTATACGGGCCTTCTGCTGGCCACCTGGGCGCTGGGCGCATGGGCAGCGGAACGCCCTCCTCCGTCCTGGCAAAGGGAGGTCCTCGGGCTGGCCGGGGGCATCCTGGGGCTCGGGGTGTTGTTGTATCTGCCGTTTTATATGGGGTTCCGCTCTCAGGCCGGCGGGCTTCTTCCTAATCTTTACAACGGGACCCGGTTGCCGCAGTTTCTGGTGATGTTCGGCTTCCAAGCCGTTGGCTTGATTCTCCTAATGCTGGTGGAAGCCCGGCGTCGTGGGGTGGCGGATCTGGGGCGCTGGGGCAAGCGAGTCCTGTTGGGCGTTCTGGGTCTGGGGCTGGTCCCGGTGGGGCTGCTGGTGGGGCTCTACACGCTCGCGCTGGCGATCCCGCTTCCCATGCCCGGATCGCCGGTTCCGCTGGAGGCGCTGAGGCCGTGGGTGTATGGGCGATTGCTGGACGGCGAAGTGATCGTGAACGGGAGGCCATTCCCGGGCAGTGGCCCCTGGGTGCCGATGCTGCTGGCCGGGATGGGCGTGGGCGCCGTTGCGCTCTGGAGGCGCAGGGGGAACGTCGAGGCGTTTGTGGGTCTGCTCATTGGGTTTGGCGCGGCGCTGGCCTGGGCCGTGGAGTTCGTTTTCCTGAGGGATTTCTTCGGCACCCGAATGAACACGGTCTTTAAGTTCTATTACCAGACGTGGGTGCTCTGGAGCCTCGCCCTGGCCTGGGGGATGGGCGCCCTGTGGGAATGGGGAAAGGGTGCGCGTCCGCTGCTGGCCGGGTGGTTCAGCAGCATGATCGCGCTGGCAGCGCTCTATCCCGCCCTGATGATCCCCATCAAGGCGGACTTCTTCGTTCGCACGCCGACTCTGGACGGGTATGCGTATCTGGCGCAATGGGCGCCGGATGACCTGGCGGCGATCGACTGGTTGAACCAGCACGTATCGGGTGCGCCGGTGATCCTGGAGGCTCCCGGATGGCGCGGGATCTCGTTCCAACCGGAGTTCGGGCGCTTCGCTGCCCATACCGGTCTGCCGACGGTGTTGGGCTGGGCAGGCCACGAGCACCAGTGGCGGGGCTCCTACGCCGAGATCGCCCGCCGGGAGCCGGATCTCCAGGTGCTCTGGGAATCTCCAGATCTGGAAGCGACCCGGATGTTGCTGGAGAAGTATAACATTGTCTATGTGATCATCGGCCACACGGAACGGCGGGAGTTTCCTCCCCAGGCGTTACAGAAGTTCGAGCAGCTGATGGATCCGGTCTTCCAGAGCGGCGAGACGGTGATTTACCGGAGGCGGGAATGAGGGAGGGGTTTGAAGGGCGCCGCTGGCCGGAGGCGCTGACCCTGGGCGGGCTGTTCGCACTGGCGCTCCTGTTGCGGGGATGGGATCTGGGGGTTCGGCCGGCCGCGCCGATGGAGGCGGCCCAGGCCTGGGTGGCATGGCGCGGCGGCGTGCTGTCACCCGGGGGCAGCCCGCTGTTAGCGGGCTGGAACGCCACGGTTTTTGCGATCTTCGGGCCCGATGAGGGATGGATGCGTTCGGGCGCGGCGCTGGCGGGTGCCCTTGGGGTCGTGGCCCTCTGGGCCCTCATGCGCCCGATCGGCCTGGCCGGGGCGATCGGGGCGGCCTGGCTCTGGGCCGTTTCCCCCACGGCGCTGATGGCCTCCCGCTTTCTGGATGGCGGGATCGTTGCGGCAGCGGCGCTGGCGGCAGCCCTGGCCTTATGGCGGATTCCCCGGCCAGGGCGCTGGATCGGGATCGCCGTCCTCCTCGGCGCGGGGGTGGCGGCGGGGCCGGCGTTCTGGACCGGTAGCCTGATGCTGTTGCCGATTTTCTGGTTGCTTCCACCGGAGCCGGCTTTTCCTCGCTGGAAGGCCCTGGGGCTCTTCGGGCTGACGGCGTTGCTGGTCGGCGCGTGGGGCGGATGGCGGGGAAGCGGGACGCGGGAGACGGTGGAAGGCCTCTCGGCTTGGCTTGCCGGCTTCGCCCCGGAAGGTCTTCCTGTGTGGTGGGAAGCGATGCGGACGTTCCTTTCTGGGGAGGCGCCGATCCTGGCGCTGGGGCTGGCCGGGGGAGCCATGGCCATCCATCGACGGGATCGCTTCGGGACGGCGTTGACGATGGCCGCGGGGATCGGGATCGGTTTACAGCTCATCCGGTTCCGCGCCCCGTTCACCGAACATGCTGTGGCGCTGATCCCGTGGGCGGCGCTGGCGGGGTTCACGGCGCAATGGGTTTGGGAAGCGGCGGAACCGGTCTGGCGATCGCAGCGAACGGCGGTTCTGGGGACGGCGGGGATCGGCGGGCTCGGGCTGGGCACCGTCGCGGCTTTTATGAATCTTCAGGTGGGAACAGGGGAGGCACGCGGGCTGGTCCTCATCGGGGTGCTGGGGCTTCTGGGGCTTGGGGTCTGGATCATCGGGGGCCTGTTGGAAAGGGAAGAGGGGAAGGATTCGGGAGGTTCCTTTCGGGGATCGTGGATTCGGAACCCAGCGGCGATCGGGATCGCGGGGATCCTCATCGTCGCCCTGGGCCTGGCCCAGCTGGCCGGGGTAGCTGCCTTGGTGCGGCGGGTGGATCCGGTCGCCGGGCTCTCCCTTCCTGAGATGGCCGCGCCAGCGCTGCGAGACACCGTGGAGGTGCTACGGCAGGAGGCCGCGCGCCGGCGCGGTTGGCCCGGCGGGCTTTCGGTGGTGGTGGTGGCCGAAGAGGAGGAAGCGTTCTGGCGGTGGACTCTTCGGGGATTCGAAGTCGCCGTTCATCGCCGCCCGCCTGCTCCGGAGATCGGGGAGGTGTGGCTCACCCCGGAGGGCATGCCGGTTCCCTTGGATCCGGAGCAGTGGGTCGGACGTTCATTTCCAGCCATCGCAGATCAAGAGGGCCTGAATCCGGTCGAGCGTCGGATGGTGCTGTGGGCGCGGCTTCCATAAAAGGAGGATGCGCCTCTCGACGCGGCGGATGGCGGCTGCGTAGGGCCCGCAGTGCTCCCTTGAACCGATCGTGCTTTCGATGCGTAGGCCATCCCCCTCCCCGAGCCCCAAAGGGCCTCAAAGAGGGGAATAATCGAGGGATGTTTGCCGCCAGTTTAGAGGCGAAGCGCTCCCGGCGGACAACGCATTACGGGCGAGGGTGCTCCGGGGAGGGGCGAGGGGAACACCCATGAGCGATGAGGTCGGGAATGGCTCAACGTCCCACCCGCCTGCGATGGCCATCCCGCCTGGCTTCCGCCGTCGGATCCCCAGCTTTCCCTCATTTTTCTTCCATCCGCCTCAGGCTCCCATGCTATAATCCGCATTCGGTTCCGGATCCCCCCTCGGAGCGCTGGGAATGGAAGGCACGGCAATCGCTCCTGCGCCCTCTCGATGGCGGGCGTTGTGGATGGATCTCACGCCCCTGGAGCGCGGGGCTTACTTAGCGCTGTTCGCCGCCGCCCTCTTCACCCGCTTGTGGCGCCTGGGCGATCGGGTGATGAGCCACGATGAGAGCTTGCACGTCTTCTATGCCTGGGAATTGTTTCAGGGAAGGGGCTTCACCCACACGCCCATGATGCACGGCCCCCTGAAATTCCATCTGGACGCCTTGGCCTATCTCCTGTTCGGCGCCGATGACTTCTCCGGCCGGCTTCCGGTGGCCATCGCCGGGATCGCCCTGGTGATGCTTCCGCTCTTCATGCGCCGTTGGCTGGGACGCTGGGGGAGCCTTCTGGCCTCCTTTTTCTTCCTGATTTCCCCGATGATCCTCTATCACAGCCGCTATATCCGGGATGAGGGCCTGATGGCCCTGTGGGCCGTCCTCACGGTCTGGATGATCTTCGCGTATCTGGAGACGCGGGAGGCCCGCTGGCTGTATGGCCTGGCCGCGGTGATCGCGCTGTTCTACACCACGATGGAAGCCGCCTTCATCTATCTCGCGATCTTTGGGTCTGTGCTCTTTCTGGCCTGGAGCGTGGCGGTATTGCAGGATCCTCGATGCTCTCGGGACGATCGATTATGGCTGGGGGTAGGGACCGGGTTGCTTGTCCTGGGGGGTGTCGCGACGCTGGTTGGATTGGAATCCGGACGGGAAGCGATCCCCGGGGCGTTCGTGTGTCGGCCGGAGAACATTCCGATGCACGGCCGGTGGATCGCCCTGGTTGGGGGGCTGGTCGCCCTGGTCGGGATCGGCGCTTTGGCCTGGGTGCTGGCCGGGCGGTGGGGGCGTGCCCGATTGCGCGAGCAGCCCGCCTTTGATCTGATGATGGTCATCGGCGGCCTCAGCCTGTGGATGCTCCCCGCGGCAGGCCTGGTCTGGCTGAACCCGGTAGCGCTTCTGCTGACCCAACAGCCGTTCGCCTCAATGTCTCTGTTTGAAAGCGGGGCCTTCAGCGGCGTCACCGAGGAGATGATCCGGGTCCTGGTGCTGTTCCTGGTTTTCGGGGCCCTCAGCACCGGGCTCGGGATGGCCTGGGATCCGGGCCGCTGGCTGATCCTCCTGGGGATCTTCTTCGGGATCACGCTGCCTCTCTTCACCACCTTCTTCACCAACGGCGCTGGGGTCGCCACCGGTTACCTGGGCTCCCTCGGCTACTGGCTGGCCCAGCAGTGTGTCCAACGGGGGAGCCAGCCGCTTTTTTACTATTTCGTCATCGCCCCGATGTATGAGTTCATGCCCATGCTCCTCTCCCTATTAGCCCTGGGTTACTACGCGGGTCGCTGGATGGCGGACGCCCCGATCCCAGACCGCCTGGGTTGGGCGTTCCGAGGCTTCCTGAGCGCCTGGGTGATCCTCTCATGGGTCGCGTATACCCTGGCTGGGGAGAAGATGCCATGGCTGACCGTTCATCTGGCGACGCCGATGGTTCTCCTCTCCGCCGTCTTCCTGCAGGATACCCTGGGTGGGCTGGATTGGCGGCGCTGGTGGCAGGGCGGAGGCGCGATCGCCGCTCTGCTGGTGTTTCCCTTTGGGACCGCCTTCCTGGGCCTGATAACAGCCTGGCCTCAGGCCCGCCTCGCGCTCCAGACTGCGACCCTGGAATCGCTGGTGGCGGCCAACCAGGTGATCGCGGCGGCGCTGGGCATGGGGATCATCCTGGGGGTCTGGGTTTACCTTCGCCCTCGCATCGGCCTCTCCGGCCTCCTGCAATCCTTTGCGCTGGCAGCCCTGGCCGCCTTGATGTTCGCCACCCTGCACGTCTCATGGCGCTTCAGTTTCATCAATTACGACCTAGCCCTCGAGCACGGCGTCTACGCCCATGGCGGCCCGGGGGTGAAGATCGCCATGCAACAGATCGAGGAGATCGCTCGCGCCATCGGTCGGGATCAAACCGTGATCGCCTATGATAACGATAGCGCATGGCCCTTCTCGTGGTATCTCCGGGACTGGCGCTCTCGCTACTTTGGAGATACCCCGCGGCGCGAGGACCTCGAGTCTCCGGTCCTCATCGTGGGCAGCGCCAACTGGTATAAGGTGGAAAACATCCTCCGGAACACCCACGAGGCTTATCAATATCATCTCATCTGGTGGCCGATGGAGGATTATCGGGAGCTGACCTGGGGGCGTCTCTGGCGCTGGCTTCTGGATCCGGAGCGTCGGGCCGCGCTGTGGGACATCTTCTGGAGCCGGGATTACACGCGTTATGACCGGATCACGGGGAAGCAACACCGGATCGACACGTGGCCCCTCGTTCACGACTTCAAGCTCTTCATCCGGAAGGATGTGGCGGCGAAAGCCTGGCCCTTGCGTCCCCAGCAAGCCCAGGCCCCTGTGGAAACGGATCCCTATGCCCGAGTTCGCCAGGTGATCACCGCGACACTGGTCATCGGAGGGTTCGGCGCTGAACCCGGCCGCTTCAACACGCCCCATGACGTGGCCGTTGGTCCGGATGGAACCATCTATGTGACGGATGGCGGGAACCACCGGGTGCAGGCCTTCGCCCCCGACGGCCGCTTCCTGCGCGCCTGGGGGTCGTTCTGTGCCCTCTACGAAAGCGGCCAGCCGGGGTGCGTGGACCCGGATGGAGCGGGGCCTCTGCCTTTAGGGGCCGGGCAGTTCAACGAGCCGTGGGGCATCGCCGTAGCCCCCGATGGCTCCGTGTATGTGGCCGATCTCTGGAACCATCGGATCCAGCAGTTCACCCCCGACGGTCGCTTCCTCCGGGCCTGGGGAGGATTTGCTCAGGCTTCCCAGGATCCGCAGGAGAATCCCGGGCTCTTTTTCGGCCCCCGGGATCTGATCGTAGGGGGGGACCGCCTCTATGTTACGGATACCGGCAACAAGCGGGTTCAGGTGTTCACACGGGATGGTCGGTTTCTGGAAGCCTGGGGCGGACCTGGAATCTTGCCCGGCCAGCTGGATGAGCCAGTAGGGATTGCGGTTCTTCCGGACGGCAACCTAGTGATTGCAGACACCTGGAATAAGCGAATCCAGATCGTTATGCCCGATGGAACGCCAGTCCGGTCCTGGGAGATCGCCGGGTGGCTGGATCCGTCGGTCACCAACAAGCCTCACGTGGCTGTGGACGCGCGAGGCCGGATCTTCGCGACTGATCCCACCGGATTTCGTGTGCTGGTGTTCAGTGAGCAGGGCGATCCATTGTTGAGTTTCGGACAGTATGGGGAGGATGCAACCTCCTTTGGGTTGCCGCAGGGGATCGCCGTGGGTCCCGATGGGTGGATCTGGATAGCGGATGCGGGAGGGCATCGGGTGATGGCCTTTCAGGTTCCGTAACCGCAACAGGGGATGGGAAAGGACTGACGAAGCGAGCGACTTGTGAGGAGTATCACGTGTTATAATTCGGATCGGATTTTACTATGGGCGGGCTAGCGCTTTGTCCATTTTTCATTTAGGGGTTTTCGG
>NZ_JANWXB010000174.1 GCF_025055495.1 Thermoflexus sp.
CTGATTTGCGCTAAAATTAAATCCAACCAGGGTAATCGAAATGCAGGGCCGTATGCTGGACCCTTCGCCGCTTCATGCCTTCCAAACCCCTCAGGCGGGAGGGGAGGAAACCGAGCAGGAGGTCTCTGTGTTCCCTCGCTCTATTGATGAGGTGATCGAAGCGCTGCAGGAACATCGGTATATTGCCGAGCGTGGGCTGGCCACAGCGATCTTCCTGGCCCTGCGCCTGGGCCGCCCCCTGTTCCTGGAAGGTGAGCCCGGGGTGGGCAAAACGGAGATCGCCAAGGTCCTGGCCGATTTGCTCCAAACCGAGTTGATCCGGCTCCAGTGCTACGAGGGCCTGGATATCCACAGCGCCGTCTATGAATGGGATTACGCCCGCCAGATTCTGCAGATCCGGATGCTGGAGGCCGCCGGGGAGCAGGACGAGATCCGCATCCGTCAGCAGATCTTCAGCCCCGCTTTCCTGATCAAGCGCCCTCTCCTTCAGGCCCTCGAGGCGAAGAACGGCCGTCCGCCGGTTTTGCTGATCGACGAGCTGGACCGGGCGGATGAGGAGTTCGAGGCCTTCCTGCTGGAGCTGCTCTCCGACTGGCAGATCACCATCCCGGAGATCGGGACAGTGCGGGCGGAGCAGCCGCCGGTGGTGGTGATCACGTCCAACCGGACACGGGAGATCCACGACGCCCTGAAGCGGCGGTGCCTCTATTTCTGGATCGATTACCCGTCCTTCGAGAAAGAGCTCCAGATCGTGCGGGCCCGGATCCCGGAGGCCCCGGAGCGTCTGACCCGTCAGATCGTGGCCTTCGTTCAGGAGCTGCGCCGGCTGGATCTCTACAAGCTCCCCGGCGTGGCCGAGACCCTGGACTGGACCGCCGCCCTCTTAGCGCTGGATCAGACCGAGCTGGACCCGGCGGTGATCGATGAGACCCTGGGGGTGCTGCTCAAGTATCAGGACGATGTGCTCAAGGTGCGCGGGGAGATCGCGCGGGACCTGCTGGCGAAGGCGATAGTGCGGGCGGAGATGGCCGCTGGGGCGGCGTAGCACCGGAACGCCTTTAACCAAATTATCGGAGGTTTTCGTGGGT
>NZ_JANWXB010000175.1 GCF_025055495.1 Thermoflexus sp.
CTGGAAGGCAATGGCCCCTCCCCCCTTTCTCCCCTCCCCACGGCCAGGGGGCCGTGGGGAGGGGAGAAAACATCCTTCGGGGGCGGTGCGGGAGCCTTTAGCCCCCGCACCGCCCCCGAAAACCCCCAAATTGAAAATGGACAGAGCCCTATGAAGGTAGAGATGCGTCATATCCACAAGTCCTTTGGGTCTGTGCGAGCCCTGCAGGATGTCAGCCTCACCGTTGAAGCGGGCACCATCCATGGCCTTCTCGGGGAGAACGGGGCGGGCAAGACCACATTGATGAAGATCCTTTCCGGCTACCTGCGGCCCGATCGAGGGGAGATCTTTCTGGATGGAAAGCCGGTGCGCTTTGCTTCGCCGGCGGAGGGCCTTCGACATGGGATCGGGATGCTCCATCAGGATCCCATGGACTTCCCCGCCATGTCGGTCCTGGATAACTTCATGATGGGCCATGAAGGCGGATTCTGGCTGGATCGCCGGGGGGCACGTCGGGCGTTGCGGGAGCTGGCCCGTCCGTTCGGGTTCGATTTGGATCCAGAGGCCCGTGTGGATCGTCTGACGGTAGGGGAGCGACAGCAGCTGGAACTGCTCCGCCTCCTCTGGCGGGGGGTCCACGTCCTGATCCTGGATGAGCCCACCACCGGCATCAGCGCTCCTCAAAAAGCTCAGCTTTTCGACACCCTGCGTCGTCTGGCCGGAGAGGGGAAGACCGTGATCTTTGTGACCCATAAGCTGGAGGAGGTAGAGGAGCTCTGCCACCGGGTCACGGTCTTGCGTCAGGGCCGTCTGGCGGGGGAAGCGACCCCGCCGTATTCCCCGCAACGTCTGATCGAGATGATGTTCGGCCGATCCCTTCCGATGCCGGAACGCCAGCCGATTCCTCCCGGCGAGCCGGTCCTGCAGATCCAAAACCTGGTGGCGGGCGATCACCGCCTCCGGCTAAGCCGGGTGAACCTTACCGTGAGGTCAGGGGAAATCATCGGCCTGGCCGGGATGGAGGGAAGCGGCCAGCAATTGTTCATGCGGGTCTGCGCCGGTCTCGCCCGCCCTTGGGAGGGCTCCATCCGGGTGCAGGGGAGGGATCTCACCGGAAAGCCCTACCATGCCTTCCTGGACGCAGGCGTCCTCTTCGTGCCCGCCAACCGCCTGGAAGAAGGCCTGATCCCGGGCCTCACGCTTACGGAGCATTTCCAGCTGGTGTATCCGAACGGCCGCTATCTGATCGACTGGGAGCGGGCCCGTGTGGAGGCCCAGCGTCGGATCCGGGATTTCCATATCCGGGGGAAGCCGGAGACAATGGTGGAATCGCTCTCCGGCGGAAATCAGCAGCGAACGTTGCTGGCGCTGATCCGGACGCCTGCTCATCTGTTGCTGCTGGAGCATCCCACGCGCGGGCTGGATGTCGAATCCAGCATGTGGATCTGGCAACGATTGAAGGAGCGGGCCCAGCAAGGCACCGCCCTGATGGTGATCTCCTCGGATCTCCAGGAGTTGTTGCAATATTGCGATCGGATCATCGTCTTTTTCAGCGGTCGGATCTCGGAACCGATGGCGGTCGAGGAGCTCACACTGGATCGGCTCGGCCACATGATCGCTGGGCGGGGATGGTGAAGAGGCCCATGGGGGAGCACGCTGTTCACTTCCCTGAAGTCCTTTATCCCATCTCCCCAACCGTCCAAAGGGCCGAGGGGAAAGGGTCCTTCCACCTCGTCCGGCCCGCTCCCAGCTGGGTGCCTCCCGAGCAAATTCCGTCAAACTTGGAGTGAACAAACGCGATGAAAGAGATCCTGCTCCCTCGCGCTCGCCCTTCTCGATGGATCGAGTTCGGCTTTCAGAGCCTCTCGATTTTGATGGCTTTGCTGTTCACCACGCTCGTGCTGCTGATGGCCGGGGCTCCCCCCCTGGAGGCCTATCGTCAGGTGCTGGAAGGGGCCTTTGGCTCCCTGAAGCGCGCGACAGACATCCTGGTGGCCTGGGTACCGCTGATGCTGGTGACATCTGGCCTGTTGCTCACCTTCACCGCCGGGCTATGGAACATCGGCGTGGAGGGGCAGATCATGCTGGGGGCCATCGCTGCCACCGGAGTGATGCGCGCCCTTCAGGAGACCAGCCTCCCGCCCCCGGTGATCCTGATCCTCGCGATGGCGGCTGGGATGGCCGGAGGGGCCGCCTGGGCGGGTCTGGTCGGCCTCTTGAAGATCCACGGGGGCGTTCACGAGATCTTCGGCGGTCTGGGGTTGAACTTTGTGGCCACCACGCTGATTCTGTGGCTGATCTTCGGCCCCTGGAAACGACCCGGGATCGGCTCCATGAGCGGCACGGAGCCTTTCCCGGAGCGCTTATGGCTGCCGGTGTTTCCAGGCCTCCGGTTGAGCCCCTGGGCGTTGCTGCTGGCCCTTCTGAGCATCGCGCTCGTCTACGTGCTGTTAAGCAACACGCATTTCGGGCTCCGGCTGAAAGCAATCGGAAAGAATATCCGAGCGGCGCATCGGCTGGGGGTGCCGACGGCTCGCTACCTGTTCCTGGCCCTGCTCGGATGCGGGGCGATGGCCGGACTGGCCGGTGCCGTGCAGGTCACCGCCGTTTATCACCGACTGATCCCTCCCATCTCCAGCGGCTACGGCTACCTGGGGCTACTGGTGGCCATGCTGGCCAATTATCGGGTTTCATGGTCCGTCCCGGTCGCTTTCTTTTTCGCCGCCCTGAACATCGGCAGCATCCAACTTCCCATCACCTTGAAGCTGGATTCCACCCTATCCGGCGTGATGCAGGGCGCCCTGGTGCTTTTCGTGCTGCTGATGCAGGGCGCGCGCGCGCGATGGCAACCCAAATCCCCCGCGGAGTCCAGGGATGACGCCTGAGTGGATCTTCGGTCTGGCTGGGGTTCTGGCTGCCGCTGCCCCGCTCCTGATCGCGGTGGTCGGCGAGACCTTTTCAGAGCGGGCTGGGGTCGTAAATCTTTCGGTCAATGGGGCGATGTTGCTGGCCGCGATGGCCGGCTTCGCAGTCGCTGTGCGGACAGGAAGCCTGGAGCTGGGGTTCCTCACCGGCACCCTGATCGGCGCGCTGATGGCCCTGGTGGTGGCCTTCGCCAGCCTCACCCTCCGCCAGTCTCAGGTCGCGGTGGGGTTGGTGCTGGCCTTGCTGGGTCGGGATCTGGCCTATTTCCTGGGGAACCCTTTTATGGGCGTGCCAGGCCCTCGCGTCGGAGCGCTCCCGATCCCGGTTCTGAAGGATCTTCCTATCCTCGGACCCCTATTGTTCCAACAAAGCCCCCTGGTTTACATCAGCCTGCTCACCGTGGCGGCCGCATGGATATGGATTTTCCGGACCCGGCCGGGCCTGGTGCTTCGTTGCGTGGGCGAACGGCCTCCTGCGGCGTTCGTGCGGGGGGTCCCCGTGACCCGGATTCGCTACGCCTATACGGTCCTGGGCGGGGCGTTGGTGGGATTCGCCGGGGCCGCTTACACCCTGGATCTCAAAGGCGGCTGGCAAGGGCCGATCTCCGGCATCGACGGAATCGGGTGGATCGTGCTGGCCATTACGATCTTCGGAGGCTGGCATCCGGTGCGCGGGGCTTTCGGCGCGTTGCTGTTCGCCCTGCTCCAGTGGCTCAGCCTGGTCCTGCAACCCAGCCTCCCCGGAATCCCCTCCCAGGTCCTCAATGTCGCGCCATTCCCCTTGATGATTTTCGCGCTGCTGCTGACCAACCTGGGCAACACCGAGTGGGTCCAGACGGCGCTGTCTCGCCTCCCGGAGTCCAGCCGTCGTCTCGCCCTCCGGATCCTCCGCAGCCTCCAGGTCTCCCCGCCCGCCGCGTTGGGGATGGCTTTCGAAGAGGAATAGAAGTTTAGAGTAAAGGGTTTCCCCTTGCTGTCTTCCTCTGGGGCGGGCGGGGCCGTCCCCGGCAGCCTCGCCCGCCCAACAATCCCTCCGAAATCGGGGGCGCGATCCACCCGGTCGAGCACTACCTCCCGAAATCCCCCAGAGGCTCCTCTCGGAATGCGTGGATTAGGGGTTCGGGGGCAGAGTCAGGCGCCTTGGCCCCGGCCCAACCTGAAAAACGCTGCGCTCATGGCCAGCCCTCGGGGCAGGAGCGGACTATCCCGCCATGCGTAGCCTCAGGCGACAAGTCCGATCCAAGCGCCCTCGGGAGGGAAGCCGGCCAGGCCCTTCTCCCCTTTCTCAATCTTTTTGGGGCTGGGGCGCCGCCTTCGGCGGCGCCCCA
>NZ_JANWXB010000184.1 GCF_025055495.1 Thermoflexus sp.
GCCGTGCTTTCCGAGAGGTAGGCTTAGCAAACCCAAGGTAGACTTGCTTTTTCGAGATCCGCTCAGACGATCCCACGGGTGTTCTCGCGATTGAGTTGCCAATCGGGACGGCGAAGGGCCTGGCGATCTTGAAGCTCCGATTCTGCCCGTGCGGTCTGCCCCTTGTTCCAGCTCCCCCATGGTCGGCTGCCTCTTCCGGTATCAAAAGGCTGTCGCTGAGCAGTTATCTCCGGCCATAGCCCATCCTCGTAGTCCGAGGTTCTTCTTCCGCCTCTGCCGAACACCGCACGCTTGAGGTCGTAAGGTGCCAGGTGCAAAAGGCTGTGTTCACAATTTGTTCACAGATCTTCATTTAAAATAGATCATGATACCAGACGCTGGTTGCCGGTCTCATCCGGGTCGGTGTGTTCTCCAACGGGTGAGTCCGTCGGATTCAGAGCCTACAAGCTGGAGCTGGGAGGGGAGGATGCGTCGCACGGCGTGGATTCTGACCGGTGCAGCCGTAATCGTAGGGACGATCACTTTTTTGATCGGGTTGGGGATTGTTAATCAGGCTTCTCAGATTACTGGGGAGACTGTAACCGTGCTGGTAGCACAAGTTGATATCCCTCAATTTACTGTGATTAGACGGGAAAACGTGGACAGCTATTTCCGCAAGTCGGAACTCCCCGCCTATTACTTCAATCGCCTCCAGGGGCTTGTCCGTCCCCAGGATGACCTGGAGGGATGGGTGACCATGGTCCCGATTCCCAAGGATTCCGTTTTGGTATGGGGGATGCTGGATAAAAACCTCGGTCTGGAGCCCGGCCGGCGGGCGGTAGCGATCAGTGTGAATTCCGAGACCGGGTTGGCTGGATTGATCCGACCTGGGAACCACGTCGATGTTCTGGTCTCCATGGAGGGCGAGCCCGGCGGATCGGGTCAGACGGTGGTGATGTTGCAAAATGTGCGGGTGCTGGCGACCAGTAATCTCTTGCCGCGAGAGGGGGAGGCGATCGCGGGGATGATCGGCCGGCTGCTCCCGAGCGGCCAGTTGGCGCCGGATATGGTGGTGGTTCTGGATCTTTCGCTGGAGGAGGCCGCCCGCCTGACCTACATGCGCAACTTCGCCAAGGAGATCCGGTTCGTGCTGCGCCGGTTCGGGGACGAGGAGAAGCAGAGCGTCCCATTGATCGACCGGGACCGGGCCATCCGTCCGTAGAGGGTTCAACGTCTGCCCCATGGGCAATCGGGAAAACCCTAAGGGGTCGCGATCGACAAGGTTTAGTAATTCCGGGAACGGAGGGCAGGGATGACGCAGGGCCGTTCGGATCTGATTCCGGTGGCGCTGATCACCAGCGATCCAGCCTGGGAGAAGAGCATCCGCGAGTTTCTCACTAACAGTGGGCGGGTTCAGATCGTTCGGGTTTTCCAGAATCCGGAGCAGGCTCTTCATCTGCTCCCTCACGTCCGCCCGACCCCGGAGATCGTCCTGTTGACCGAGAACGCAGGCGGCATCTCAGAGCTGAACACGTGCCGGCTGCTCTCCCAGACCATCCCTACCAGCGCGGTGATCCTGGTGGTGGGCGAGGCCCATTTCGAAGATCCGCGCTACCTGCGCAGCGCCATGGCCTCCGGCGCCGATGATGTGTTGCGGATGATGACTCCTCCCCGCTTCCAAGGGTGGATCGAATCCCTTGAGCGGGTGCGGGACCTGCTGCGAGGTCGGCAACTGGCCGCCCGACGCGAAACCGGCCAAATCGTGGCCCTGTTCAGCTTAAAAGGAGGTGTCGGGAAGACCACGTTGGCCATCGGTCTGGCAGATCGGCTGGCAGTGGTCTCTTCTGCGCGGGTGATCTATGTGGATCTCAACTGGCATGCGGGGATGACGGATTCCCTGATCGGCCTGCCCACCCCGCGCTCATGGCTGGAGAGCCTGGAATTCCAGCAATGGTCCCCGGCCATCGTGGATTCCCTGGTCCTCCGGTCCCAGGGTGACTTGCGGTTCGATGTCCTCGCCGCCCCACGGGAGGAGGATCACTTCGGCGTGCTCAAAGACCTCTACCTCCCATCCCGCGTGCCTCTGGAGGAAGAATCAGAGCTGGATCGCCTGTATCGATCCCTCTCGGCCTCTTCCCGTCTGGCGGAAGACGATCTCTTCCGAGATCTTCTGCAGCGTGCGCTGCAGCATGTGCGGATCGAGCACGCCCTGGCCTATGCTATTCATAATCTCCTGATCAATCTGCGTAGCTACTATCGGTATGTGGTTCTGGATCTGCCGCCGGCCGCCGATCCGCTGACCGTGCTGGCCCTCACCCGCGCTGATCACGTCGTGATCGCGCTGATCCCGGATTTGGCTGCCCTGCGAGCGGCCTATCTGTCCATGGATCTGTTGCAGCGCCTGGGGATTCCGGGGGAGATCGGCGTGGCCCTCAATCGGGCCACCCGTCGGAGCGAGATCCGCCCCGATACGTTGCAGCAGCTCCTCAAGGGCATGAGCTGGTTGGCGACGATCCCGGAGGATCCCTGGATGGTGAACGATCGAACTCCCAGTGATGTGCTCCGCCGGCCAAGCCTTCTGGATGCCATCGGTCGGATGGCAGCCCACATCGTGCCGGCCGCCGAGGCGGTCGAGGCGCCTGGCCGTCGCAGGGCGTAGTGTGCGTAGCGTGCTCTCAGTGGGAGCGCTAAGATGCGGTCTCGTCGACGGATTGGACCTTATCGGGTCGACCGAGAGATCCGCCAGGGCAAGATCGGTGTCCTGTATCAGGTCCGGGGCGAGACGGGAACTCCACGAGCCCTTAAGGTGTTGCATGCCTTTCTGATCCAGGACCGCAATAGCCTGGAGCGGGAGTTGCAACGTCTGATTGCCGGCCTGCGCAGCCAGTCGGTGCCCTATCTCTTGTCCCCGATTGAAGCTGGCCACGACCCGGATGAGGACGTTTTCTACATTGTCTATCCGTGGGTGGATCGGGCCCTCCCCCTGGATATCCTCCTCCAGCGGGAGGGAGGGCGCCTTACCCTGGATCGAGTAGTGACGTATGTGTGGAGAACCCTCCTGGCGCTCCGCGGGATCACCACAGCGATCGGGATGCACGGGGCCCTTAAGCTGTCAAACCTGATGGTGGATGGGCGTGGCCGGTTTTATGTGACCGATGCGGGGCTGGCGGCTCTCATCTATCGGACCCAGCCGGGCGTGGTCCCGTGGGAGGCGATCGGCACCTGTGCCTACATTGCCCCAGAGCTGATCCAGCGCGAAGCAATGGGCTTCCCCACAGACCTCTACGCGCTGGCAGCGATCGCCTATCATCTGCTGGCTGGGCGCTTGCCGTTTCCCTACGACGACCCAGCCCGTCAACGCCGGGCACACATCGAAGAGCCTCTGCCCCCCCTCGAGGGCATCCCGGAGGGGTTCCAGCGATGGCTCTCCCAGGCGATGGCGAAAGCGCTGGAGCAGCGTTTCCGGGATCCGGATAGCGCCCTGGAGGCTCTGGAGAACGTGCTGCTGGAGCGGGGATGGGGGCTTAGCTTTTGGCTGGCAGAGGCCCAGGAACTCTGGGCAGGGGGCGAGGCCGATCTGGCGCTAGAGCATCTTGATCGGGTGTTGCGGGTTCAGCCGGAGCATCCGGAAGCCCGCCTGCTCCGCGAGGAAGTCGAGCGCAGCCGGCTGCAGCAGCAGGTCGATCAGGCCCTGCGGGAGGCCCGGCAACTCCTGGATCAGCACCGGCTGGCAGAGGCAGAAGAGCGGATCCGCTGGGTGCTGACCCATGCGCCTCAGCATGCCGAGGCGGTCGCACTGCAGGCCCGGCTGGAGGAACTGCGGAAGCGGCCGACAGCTTTGGTGTTGTGGACCCGCAGCGGCCGGGCATTCCGGTTGCGAGGTGAAGGGATCCTGGGACGGCGGAGCGCGTCGTCGCCGTCGCCGGACATCGATCTCAGCTCAGAGGATCCCCAGCGCTATGTCTCGCGGCGGCATGCCCGGATCTGGTTCGCCAACGGACAGTGGTGGATCCAGATCTATCCGGAGACGACCAACCGGACGTGGCTGGACGGCCAGCCCCTAGAAAGGGGGAGCTCCTATCCGCTGCCCGATGGCTCCTCGTTGCGCATCGGAGATCTCGAGCTAAGGGTTCAGTGGATTCTCGATTTAGGAGATCGCGCGGAGGAGGTATGAGGATGGAGGGGCAGAAGGGCACCCGGATGACCGGAAGCTTGGTGTTCGGGCTGTTGCTAACTGTGACCTTTGGGGTAGCGCTCCATGGCCTCAGGCCTTCCGCAGCCCATGCGCAAGGCGGCATCCTGACGGCGCGGATCTACGGAATCGATGTCACGCAATTCCCCACGGTCACCGCCTTCCTGCAGGTGGTGGATCTGAACGCCGGGTTGCCAGTCCCTCAACAGCCCAAGCTGGTCGCGATGATCGAGGACGGCCAAGCGCTTCCAGCCCAAGAGGCAACCCTTGCTCCATCTCAGCTCGGATCGGACATCGTCATCCTGCTGGATGCCAGCCAGAGCATCATCAGCCCGCAGTCCCGGGGCTACACTCGCAAATCGCGCTTAGAGGAAGCACGGGAGCTGGTGCGAGCGATCGTGGACAACATGGGGGAACGGTCCCGGGTGGCCCTTTTAGCCCCCATCGGCGCGGAGCTGGTTTTTATCGGAGGCTTGGGGAAGGATGGGACGCCCCTAACTACGAATGGGGGGGCTGTGGCGAATGCTCTGGATCAGCAGGACTTCCCTCCCCGGCCGCGGGGCCAGGAGGCTACCCCATTGTTTGATCTGCTCGGGCGGGCGATCGAGGTCCTCCAGAACGCCCCCGGCCGCGCCAACCGGCCAGGGATGGTGATCGTTCTGTCCGATGGCATCGATTTCCTGAGCGATCAGCAGGTGACGGATGTGACTCGGCGTGCGCAGGAGCGGCAGATCGTGGTTCACGCCATCCAGATCGGCCCTCCCCAGGGGAAGGGGCGGGAACGGGCGATGGAGAACCTGCGGCGGATCGCCGCGCAGACCGGAGGCCAGGTGAAGATCTACGGGCGCGACGACATGACGCCCTTCTACGAATCCCTGAAAACCCGGTGGGGCCAGCTCCTGGTGCTGCGCTACCGCTCGCAGGTCCGTCAGTCCGGCCAGCACGAGCTGGTGCTCCGCCTAGAGGTCGGTGGCCAGACCATCGAGGTTCGGGCCACCTACGCCCTGACTATCCGGCCCCCGGAGGTCCGGGTAGAGTGGGAAGGCGGGGAGGAGATCGATGCCAGCAAGGTCCTCTCGCTGCCGGTGAAGATCCGTGTGGAGTGGAAGGACCAGCGGGGCGCTTATGGCGTGCTGGTCAAGGGGTTCCGTGTTGGAGAGGCGTTTGTGGGATTCGAACAGCAGACGGCGGCTCAAAAAGGCAACTTGGCCCTCCTGCAGGGCACGGTAAACTTGGCGGGTGCCCCGCCAGGTGTTTACCTATTGCAGGTCGACTTGGAAGATAACCTCGGGTTCCTGGTCCATGGGAACGGACCGCGGATCCGTCGACCGGCTGCGGCACCATCCCCCGTCAGCCGTGGGTTCCTGGATGTGCTGCCGGTGTTTTCCTGCACGCTGGCCCTAGCTGCCCTAGGGGTGGCCATCATCGCCTTCGTCCGCAGCCCGCGCCTTCGCGAGGCCGCTTCCACGATGACCCAGCCGCTTGTGCAGCGGATCAAGGAAGTGACGGAGCCCTTCTTCCCTACCGGAGCCGTCCGCGGCGCTGAACCTGCCCGGGCATGGCTAGTGGTGGTGGAAGGGGAGGAGGAGCGCCGCCAGATCCCCATCCGCAGCATCCATGTTCGCCTAGGCCGGGATGAATCCCTAGCAAACATCGTCTTTAACGATCGGACGGTGTCCCGCCTGCATTGCCGCATCGAAGAGGTCGAAGAAGGGGTCTTCATGATCTACGACGAGGGAAGCACCAGCGGGACGTATGTAAATTACGAGCAGGTCCCAATGAACGGTGCACGCTTGCAGGACGGCGATCTGATCAACATGGGGCGAGTGCAGCTTCACTTTCGGCTGAAGTTAGACGCACAGGCTTCATCCGCCCCTCGACCTGCCCCCTCATCGCCGTCCCTTGCGGCCCAGGAGGGCGTTGAGGAGGAGAAGACCCACCCGTTGCGCTTGGACGATGAGCGAACCCAGATCTTCAAAGAGTAAAACCGGGTTCTGATCGCCCGCTGGCTGGGCAATCTGCTCTGTGCTGG
>NZ_JANWXB010000228.1 GCF_025055495.1 Thermoflexus sp.
ATGTTTTGCCCATACTGTTTGTTTTATTTCTTTTTTTTTGGTTTGTTGGGGCCCGCCTCGGTCGTCCCGCACCCCATAAACCGTTCGCTGAACTCGCAGCAAAGGAAAATTATGGCGCGGGCCGGATCACCACCATATGCACATGGGTCATCTCCTCAATGGCATAGCGCACGCCTTCGCGCCCCAGGCCGCTTCCCTTCACCCCGCCGTAAGGCATGTGATCCGCCCGGAAGCTCGGCGTATCGTTGATGATGATTCCTCCAAAGTCCAGCCGTTGCGCCGCCTGCAGCACCCGATTGATGTCCCGGGTGAACACGGCTACCTGCAATCCGTATTCCGTGGCGTTGGCCGCTGCCAGCGCTTCCTCGAAATCCCCCGCCTCTAGGACCGAGGCCACCGGCCCGAACACCTCCTCCCGAATCACCCGCATCTCCGGCCGCGCCCGGATCAGCACGGTGGGCCACATCACGGGTCCCTCCCGTCGCCCGCCGGTCACCACTTCAGCCCCGCCGCTCACGGCTTCCTGCACCCATCCCTCCACCCGCATGGCCTCCCGCTCATCGATCAGCGGCCCCACATCCACCCGCTCATCCAGCGGATCGCCCACCACCATCTCCTGAGCCGCCTTGGCGAATGTCTCCACCAACGGCTCATACACCTTCCGCATTCCATAGATCCGCTGCACCGAGATACACACCTGCCCGGAGTTATAAAATGCTCCGATCGCCAGCCGCCGCGCCACCCACCCCAAATCCGTCACATCTTCCGCCACCACCACCGGCGTCGTGTTGCCCAGCTCCAGGGTCAGCTTCTTGATCCCGACCACCCGCGTCAGCCGGTCCCCGACGGCCCGGCTGCCGGTGAAGCTCACCTTCCCCACCCCCGGGTGGGCGGCCAACCACTCGCCAACGGTCCCCCCCGGGCCGAAGATCAGGTTGATGCCGCCAGCGGGGATCCCAGCGGCCTCCAGCACCTGACAGAGTTTCACGGCCGTCAACGGTGTGGTGCTGGCTGGTTTCAACACCACGGCGTTCCCGGCGGCCAGGGCCGGCGCGACTTTATGCGCCACCAGGTTCAGCGGGAAATTGAACGGCGAGATCGCCGCCACCACCCCAACCGGTCGTCGGATGTAGAAGCCGAAATACCCCTCGCCCGCGGGGACTGCGTCCATCGGGATCACCTCGCCGCCAATCCGCCGGGCCTCTTCGGAAGCGATGGTGAACGTCCAGATCGCCCGTTCCACCTCTACCCGGGCCCATTTCAGCGCCTTCCCGGCCTCAGCGGCGATCAGGCGGGCGAAATCCTCTTTCTGCTCCCGGATCATCTCTGCTGCCCGCCGCAGGATCTCCGCCCGCCGCCAGGCGGGCAACGCCGCCATCGCCTTCGCCCCCTCCTGCGCGGCCGCCACCGCCGCTTCCACATCCTCCCGGCGGGCCTCAGGCACCGTCCCAATCACCTCCCCGGTGTATTTATCCCGCACCGGGAGCGGTGTCCCTCCATCCACCCATCGGCCCCCGATGAACAGCCTTGCCTCCCCAAACTGCACGCGTTCCCGAATCACCATGACGCACCTCCCTGGAGAGGATCCGGCGAGATCAGCGATCTTTCGCCATCCTCATTTTCCCCTTGAAGCAATCGAAGTTCAAACGGAGGTGACCCGACTTTCTGAATCAAAACAGCCCGGACTCCGGGAGGCGTGATCCCTCGCCTAAGGAACTTCCAGATCGGATCCGAAATCCGGAAAGGATAACCGCGGTTTCACAGGTAATGATTCGTTAGCACGAATCATTTCTATCGCTCATACACCCCTTTCCCTCCCACGATGGTGGTCAAGATGGGAATCTCCGATAACGCTTCGGGATCCACCGTGAAGGGATCCTACCCCAGCACCACCAGATCTGCCCATCGGCCCGGAGCCAAGGCCCCCAGCTCCGATTCCGCGAAGGGCGCATAGGCCGCACTAAAGGTGTAAGCTCGTAATGCTTCTTCTACCGTCAAGCGCCTCTTCCAGAGCGAACGGGGCCTCGCTCTGGGTGCAACGGAGCACCGCAGCCTGGATGCCCTTCAGAGGCGCCCCATCCACCACCGGGCGATCCGAACGGAATGCTACAGGCACCCCTCGCAGATTAGCCAGCGGATAAGTCCAGCGCGTTCGCTCCTCACCCAAGGCTATGCGCAATCCGTCTCCCAGCTCATAGACGAAGTAAGGATTCAAATCCCACCCTGGCGCGTAATACAGGAGAAAACGGCTGGAGTGAGGACGCAGGGTGCCGAAGAACGTTTTACGCTGGCCGCTCTGGTCCAGCCGTCCATCCGGCGGGAAATCCTCCTGGGCGGGAAATCCTCCTGAATGAAAAACGAGGCCTGGTCGCTCCGGCGCTCTACTCGAACCCAACTGTAGATCCGGTGTTTCCGGGTTAGGGGCAAGCGAGTTCACCAGAGGAGCAGGCGAGGTGACTTTTTGACGCATCTCACCCGCCGATGGATCTGCTCCTACTCCCCAAAGCATTCCCTCATGGACACCCGCCTCCCTCTGCCAGATGCTGAGCCATCTAATTTCTCCTGGCCTTCCTCCATTTCTGCCTCGAGGGCGACAACCGGGGAGGACAGACGCCAGGATACGCTCTCAGGGACAAGGTTCACAAAAGGGTATTGCAAAGGCGTTACACCGAGGTTACAAGGCGCGGGCCTTCAGACCTTCGTCTGGCTCAGAAAGACTTCTTTAAGGGCGGAGCCGGGCGCCGTCACCCCCCCGCGCCCCCCAAAA
>NZ_JANWXB010000237.1 GCF_025055495.1 Thermoflexus sp.
CCGGCGCGGCTCTGCCCCCCAAGCCCTGAGGAGGAAAGAAAGGGCGCAACTCCTGTAGGAATTTGCAGCGAGCCTCGCTTTCCCTCTCCCGGGAACCCCCTTCGGCAGCTCTGCCCCCTCGATCTTCCGAATGGGGGGATCGACGAGCTTGCCCGAAGCCCGGTTAGAGGAACAGGGTGATCTTCGAGCGCGAAGCTTCCTCCAGGAAGGTGGCCACGCCCACCACATCCTGGACTTCATCGATGAGATCCTCCCGTCGGATTTCCATTACCTCCATGCTCATCTGGCAGGCCAGCATGCGGACGCCGAGTTCAGCAGCCAGCTTGCGCAGCTCCGGCAACGGCGTCACGTTGTGGGCCTTCATCATCTTCTTGAACATCCACCGTCCCAGGCCGCCGAAGTTCATCTTGCTGGGTCCCACGCCGTTGATATCTTTGAGGAAGACGCCCAGCATGCGGCCGAACAGGCTGCGCCCCGTGGGGTTCTGCTTCTTGATGGCCTGCAGGCCCCAGAAAGTGAAGAACATGGTGACATCCATGCCAGAGGCGGCCGCGCCGGTGGCGATGATGAAAGCCGCCATCAGGCGATCCATGTCGCCGCTGAACACCACCATGGAGAGCTGGTTCTGAACCTGTCGCTCCGCGTGGGCCACGGGAGCCTCCGCGATCTGTTCCAGTGCCATTGAGAACCTCCTTCCCTTACTGGGCGATCTGTTGGTAAAGATGGATTCGATCCATCAGCACCGCTCGCATGAGATCCAGAGCTTGGATCACCCGCGCGTCCGCCAGGGCATACTCCACCACGCCCCCCCGGCGAGTGGAGATCACCAGGCCTTTGGAGGCCAGCACCCGGAGATGGCGAGCGACCGTGGATTGGGGAAGGCCCAACGCGCGGGCCAGCGCAGTTCCGGTCTGGGGTCCATCGACCAGCTCATAAAGAATGAGGATCCGTGTGGGATCTGCTAGTCCAGCGCAGATCTCCGCATGGAGCTGATAGATTTCCTGTCGCGTGGGCCGTTCCATCCGCTCTCTCCTCTCCGGCTTTCCGGTTAACAGGATAACCGGAAAGCTGACGCACCGGTTGTGGATTTTGTCACAATATGGGGTGCATGAAATCACAATCGGATTCCTATTTATGATCATCATGAAAAGCGCTTTATGGAGGGGTGATCCCCCTGTGACATGACCCGCCTTCTTCATCACAAGGATCCGGGACCAGAGGTGGAGGGGACTTGCCAGCCCTGAGGGCATCCGCTATAATCCCGAATGTGCCCTGGTCCCTTCACCCAGAGCTGGAGGAGAGGAGGTCTCCATGTCGAAAAGAACACGGATCCTGATCCTGCTCCCGATCATCTTCGCGTTGCTGCTGGCCGCCTGCGCGCAGCCGGCTGCGCCGACCCCGGCCAAGAAGGTCTTCCGCGTGGGCCTGGTGACCGACGTCGGCAAGATCGATGACAAATCCTTCAACCAGGGCACCTGGGAGGGCGTCCAGAAAGCCGTTAAGGAGCTGGGCGTGGAGGCGAAATACATTGAGACCCAGGATCCCAACGACTACATGAAGAACATCGCCCAGTTCGCCGACGCTGGCTACGACGTGATCGTCACCGTCGGCTTCGCCCTGGGAGAGGCCACCCGGGAGTCCGCCCAGAAGTATCCCAACGTCAAATTCATCGGCGTCGATCAGTTTCAGGAGACCACCATCCCGAATGTGGCGGGCCTGATCTTCGAGGAGGACAAGGCTGGCTTCATGGCCGGAGCCCTGGCGGCCCTGATGAGCAAGACCGGCAAGATCGGCGCCGTGTTGGGCACGGACGCGGTGCCACCGGTCTGGCGCTTCGGCGAAGGCTATCGCGCCGGCGCCAAGTACGTCCGCCCGGATGTCGAGGTGCTGGTGGTCTACCACAACGATGTGGGGCTGGATAAGACCTTCACAGACCCAGAGTGGGGCAAGTCCACGGCCCTCTCCCTGGTGGACAAGGGCGTGGATGTCATCTTCGGGGCCGGGGGCAAGACCGGCAACGGGGCGCTGATCGCCTGCGCGGAGACCAAGAAGTGCCTGGCGATCGGTGTGGACGTCGATCAGTATTATACGGTCCCCGAAGCCAGGAGCGTCTTGCTCACCAGCGCGATGAAGGACCTGACCGAGGGAACCTTCAATCTGATCAAGGCAGCTATGGAAGGGAAGTGGCAGGGTGGCAACGTGATCGGCCCCGTCCGCCTGGCCCCCTTCCATGATCTGGACAGCCAGGTGCCTCAGGAGGTTCGCCAGAAGCTGGCGGAGATCGAGAAGGGCTTGCAGGATGGGACGATCAAGACCAACGTTCCACCGGCGAAGCCTCAGTGAGATCCTAACGACTCGCCGGACCAGGGTGCGATTGGGGCGGGAGATGGTCCCGCCCCAATTTTCATGGCCGTGCTTACTTGGGACGGATCGCGCCCCTGTTTGTATTTGTAAGCCTCCTTTTATCCTTCCTCCCCCCGGCCCAAAGGGCCGTGGGGAGGAAGGATCCCAACATGTTGGGGGCAGAGCCCGGCGCTTTCGGTGCCCGGCTCTGCCCCAAAGCTCCGAGGGTGAGGAACTGCGTAACTCCGCAGTATAATTTCCCTCGAAGAGGGGGCGGTTGGCCTCTGGTGAGGCCCCCGGTCTTCAAAACCGGCGTCGGGCCGCGGCGCGACCCGAGGTGGGTTCGATTCCCATCCGCTCCCGCCTGTGAAGAAGGGCCGGGATGCCATGGAAGGCAGTGCCCTGGCCCCCAAACGATGTTTTCTCCTCCCCTCCCCCTTCCTATGGCTTAAAGGGCCCGGGGAAGAGGGGATGCGCCATGCGCAACCTCAGGCGACAAGTCCGATCCAAAGCTCAAGGTCTATCCTCTGCCGGAGGCGGAAGGCGATGCGCGCGGTCCGCATTCACCAGTTCGGCGGTCCCGAGGTCCTTCAGGTCGATGAAATCCCCACCCCAACCCCCGGTCCCGGCCAGGTCCTGGTTCGATTGCGCGCCATTGGGGTGAATTTCATCGACACCTACCATCGGACCGGCCTCTATCGGATTTCCCTTCCCTTTATCCCCGGTCAAGAAGGCGCAGGAGAAGTCGCTGCCGTTGGCCCAGGGGTCACCGAGTTCCGGGAAGGCGATCGAGTGGCTTATGCCGGCGTCTCCGGCTCCTATGCGGAATCCATTGTCGTCCCCGCGGATCGCCTGGTGAAGCTTCCCTCGTCGATCGACTTCCCCCAGGCCGCGGCTGTTCTCCTGCAAGGGATCACTGCTCAATTTCTGACCCAGAGCACTTATCCCTTGAAACCGGGGGAAACCTGCCTGATCCACGCGGCTGCCGGTGGGGTGGGAACGCTGCTGGTTCAGATGGCCAAACGCCGGGGCGCCCGGGTGATCGGCACTGTCTCTTCCCCCGCCAAAGCCGAGATCGTCCGCTCCCTGGGGGCTGACGCGGTCATCCTTTACACCGAACAGGATTTTGAGGCAGAGGTCAAGCGCCTCACCGATGGCCGCGGCGTCGATGTGGTTTACGATTCCGTAGGCCAGGCCACCTTTGAGAAGAGCCTAAACTGTCTCCGACCACGGGGCTATATGGTGCTCTTCGGGCAATCCAGCGGCCCTGTCCCCCCCATCGATCCGCAGATCTTAAACCAGAAAGGCTCCCTCTTTTTGACGCGGCCTTCGATGTGGCACTATCTGTTGACCCGCGAGGAGCTGCTCTGGCGGGCCGGAGAGGTGCTCCACCTGGTGGCCACAGGCCAATTGAAGGTCTTCATCGACTCGACGTTCCCGCTGGAACAGGCCGCGGAGGCCCACCGCCGGCTGGCTTCCCGCCAGACCGTGGGCAAAGTGCTCCTGATCCCGTAGGGAACCTCGGAGAGCTGGGGAGGGCCCCCTCTTCACCCGGGAGGCGTTTTGGGCGAAAGGGAGCGCGTCCCTTCCCTCTATCGCTCCGTCCATCTTTAGGGGTTTTCGGAGGAAAGGGAGGCCCTCATCCTCCGATTCCCTCCAAATTCTGGGGATAGGGGGTGAACGGCCGAAGGCGATCCACCTCTAAACCGATGAGGTGGAGTGACCGCGTCTTCAGGTTCGGTCCCATCCGCAGCAGGAGGCACGCTTTCCAGAAACGACCCTCGAATGGCGGACCTCTCGGCCCGGGACCTCACCGCGTCTTACGGATGCGGTATCGATCCGATCTATCTCTTCCAGGTTAGGAAAGAGATGTTCGTCTTCGTAGACCCCTCCGGCATCCGATGGTCCACCCGGATCGCCCTGGAAGGGGCCGATGGCTCTATGTGGCCCCCCTCATCCTGGCATTTGACAGAAGAATCTTCCACCGCCGGACAGGATCTCCACGGGACGTTTCGGGAGCAACGCGAGGTGTTCCAAACAGAGGGGTGGGAAGCGGTTCGGACCCTGCGCCAGTATCCGGGAGCCACGGGCGTCCGGTTGCAGGTCCGTCGTCTGGGAACTTCTTCCATCCCCTTGCGGCGCATGGCCGTTCTCACGGGTCCCCTCGAAGCCTCCTCCCCCATTCCCGCCTGGCGGCTCTATCGGAACGGATTCCACTCATGGAGCTTCAGCGGAACCACCCCCGTGGTGGCCCCAGACTTCGGCACCCTTTGGGGTCCCCTTGGCGCGCCGATGACCTTCGATATAGCTACCCCGCCTGGCCCCCGGGGAGTTCGCCGGAGCGACCTGGTCGCGGCGCTGGTCATCGGTGAGCGCGCCCTGATCCTCGGCCAGCTCACCACCGCGGATCAGTTCGTCAAGATCGAACTGGATCTGCAAGGCGCTCCCCAGCTTCACGTTTACGCCGCGCTGGATGGGGTCCCGATCGCTCCAGGCGAGGAGATCGCCTCGGAGTGGATCTGGGTGGAATGGAGGGACGCCGCGGATCCGGATCCCTTCGGCGGCTACGCGGAGGCGGTCGCCCGCGCGATGCGCCCTCGGACGGGCGCGCTGGCCCCTTCCGGCTGGTGCTCCTGGTATTTCTACTACACTGGCGTGCGGGCGGACGATATTCTGGCGAATCTGGAAGCGCTGCGGGCGCGCCGCCCTCAGCTCCCCGTCGATCTGATCCAGATCGACGATGGATTCCAGGCCGCGGTGGGGGACTGGACGCGGTTCCGCTCACGCTTCCCGGACGGGGTGGGTCCACTGGCCCAGGCGATTCGGGAGGCGGGTTTCATCCCCGGCCTGTGGCTGGCCCCCTTCCTGGCCTGGCCAGAAGCCCGGGTCGCTCGAGAGCATCCCGACTGGTTGTTGCGCGACGCCCGCGGACGGCCGGTTTCCGCCGGCTTTAACTGGTATCGCTGGCTTCGAGCCCTGGACCCTACGCATCCGGGCGTGGAGGAATGGCTTCGGGAGCTGATCCACACCGTGGTCCACCGTTGGGGGTTTCCCTATCTGAAACTGGACTTCCTTTACGCAGCCGCTCTTCCGGGTCGGCGTTACGACCCGAAAGCCACCCGTGCCCAGGCCCTCCGGCGGGGCCTGCAGACCATCCGGGAGGCGGCGGGCGAGGAGACCTTCCTGCTGGGATGCGGATGCCCACTGGGCCCAGCCATCGGCCTGGTGGATGGCATGCGCATCGGGCCGGATGTCGCTCCGCACTGGGCGCCTCGCATGTTCGGCCTGAGTTTCCCCTTTCGCCATGAACGAAGCCTTCCCGCCGCCCGCAATGCCATGCGCAATGCCCTCGCCCGCGCCTGGATGCATCGGCGCTGGTGGTGGAACGATCCGGATTGTCTGCTGTTGCGTTCCGAGGATACGCTTCTTTCCGACGAGGAAATCCGTCTGCTCATCACGGTCGTCGCCATGAGCGGCGGGATGGTGCTCGACAGCGATCCGGTGTTCGCACTGAAACCGGAGCGCCTCGCGCTCTGGTCCGCACTGCTTCCCCCCCACGGGCGGCGGCCGGAGGTCCTGGATCTGCTGGAACGGGAGTTCCCCCGGATCCTCCGTTTACAAGCGAATATGGCCGGCCCGCCAGTAGTCTGGATCGGCCTGCTGAACCCGGAGGATCGTCCATGCCAGTCGGAGCTTCCTCTTCAGGCCCTCGGCCTTCCGGAAACCGCATGGGGGTTCGAGTTCTGGTCCCGTCTCGTGCAACGTTTGGAGGGGAAGCTTCCGGTGGCCTTGCCTCCCCATGGTGCCGCCCTCTGGACCTTGCGGCCGATACAGGCGAGGTTCCAGTGGTTGGGATCAACCTTCCGGCTGCCCCCCGGGATGGAGATCATCGAGCTGGAGGAAGCGGAACACCGTGGGCGCTGGGAATTCCTCCGGGAACCGCAGACGGAGGGAACCGTCTGGATCTACAGTCCGATCGCCGATCCGGATATTCGCTGGAACGGGAAGCAGGTGAGCGCAACGCCGGTGGGATCTGGAATTTACCAGATGACGATCCCATTCCAGGGTCGAGGATGCCTGGAAGCGTGGAATCCCGCGCAATAGGAGCGGAGGAGCGATGGAGCTGCGCCAACAGGGTCCATGGACCATCGTGGTGATGGAAGGCGATCAGACCGGGCAGGAACTGCTGGAGGAAGCCCTGCGGGTGTTGGATCCAGGGGTGATCCGTGTTCCTCTACAGTTTCTTCGGTTTGATCTGAGCCTGGAGAACCGGCGACGCACCCGGAATGAAGTGGTGATCGAAGCGGCGGAGGCCATGAAGAAAACCGGCCTGGGCCTGAAGGCGGCCACCATCACTCCGGAGGATCCTTCCGATGTGGGCAGCCCTAACGCCCTTCTTCGGGAGCGCATCGATGGCAAGGTGATCCTCCGGGTCGGCCGCCGCATCCCGGGGGTCCGCCCCATCGGCGGTGTGGTGGGGCCTGTGGCCATCGTGCGCATGGCCGTGGAGGACGCTTATCACGCGCAGGAGTGGCGGGAAGGAGAAGGCCTAGGGGAGACGGCCTACCGCCTGGATCGTATCACGAGGGGGACCTGCCGGGCGGTAGCGGAGTTCGCCTTCTGGTATGCGCGGCGCATTGGGGCCAAGGTCTTCGGCGGGCCGAAGTGGACGGTGAGCCGGATCTACGAAGGGATGTTCAAAGAGGAACTGGACGCGGCGGCCCGTCGCTATCCGGACGTGCGCTACGAGCCCCAGCTCATCGACGCCACCCTGGCCCTCCTCTTCACCCGCGCCGCCGAGCCGCTGGTGATCCCGTGTCTCAACCGCGACGGCGACCTGCTCAGCGACCTGATCCTCCAGATGTTCGGCTCCATTGCGGGGAGCGAGTCGCTGCTGCTCTCATTCGACGAACACTTGCGGATCCGGGTAGTGATGGCGGAAGCTCCTCATGGCACCGCCCCAGCGCTTTATCGCAAAAACATCGCCAACCCGATGGCGATGATCCTGGCGGGGGCCGCCCTGCTCTCGTTCATCGATGACGAGGCCGCCCAGCGGGCCAGCCGCGCCATCTACGAGGCGGTCTTCGAAAGCGTCTACGACGGGATCGCCACCGCGGATCTGGGGGGCTCGGCAACCACCACCGAGTTCACCGATGAAGTGATCCGTCGGATGACCCGCAAACTGGAGGTGTGGGAGGCCCTCCGGCTCACCGGAGGCGCTGCGGTCGGCCCTCGCGGATTAGATGAGCCCCCCTCGCATCGCATAGGTGGGTAGCCTTGATCTTCCTGCCACACCGCGAGGCGGCCTGACAGGAGGATGAAGCCTCCGAAATCTCATGGGCTCTGTCGCCCACTCGTGAGTTGAGGTAACGAGGTGGGCGGTGGAGTTGCTCACTTCATCCTCTGACACTCTTCTCCCCACGGCCCAAAGGGCCGTGGGGAGAACGTGACATCCCCTGCTGAGGCTGGATTGCGGCCCGATCCGCAGCCAGTATAAAATCCCCTGAGTTACAATCCCTGTCGTGGAACCCATCGCCTACCTTCTTCCCGGAGGCCTGCCGATGCCGACCTTGCTGGTGCGCAACGCGGATGTGCTGGTGACCATGGACGACGCGCGACGCCGCATCCCCAACGGCGGCCTGTTCGCCCAGGATGGCGTCATCGAGCAGGTGGGGCCCACCTCCGATCTTCCCCAGACGGCGGACCTCGTGATCGACGCCCGCGGGATGGTGGTGATTCCTGGGATGGTCAACACCCATCACCATCTCTACCAGACCCTCACCCGGGTCATTGCCCAGAACGCGAAGCTTTTCGACTGGCTGCGGACGCTGTATCCCATCTGGGCGCGCATGGACGCCGAGGCGGTTTACATCAGCGCCCTGGTGGGAATGGCGGAGCTCCTCCATTCCGGCTGCACCACCACCAGCGATCACCTGTATCTCTTCCCCAACGGCGCCCGCCTGGACGATGAGATCCGCGCGGCCCAGGAGATCGGGATCCGATTCCACGCCACCCGCGGCGCGATGTCCTTGGGCGAATCCAAAGGCGGGCTCCCACCGGATTCGGTGGTGGAGGAAGAAGACGCCATCTTGAAAGATATGCAACGGGTCATTGAGGCCTACCACGATCCCCAACCTTACGCGATGTGCCGCGTAGCCCTGGCTCCGTGTTCCCCCTTCTCCGTCACCCCGGATCTGATGCGGGAGGCGGCGGCGATGGCCCGTCATTACGGGGTGATGCTTCACACCCACCTGGCGGAGACGCGGGATGAAGAGGAATACTGCCTGACACGCTTCGGCAAGCGGCCGGTGGCCTACGCTGCGGAGCTGGGTTGGGAGGGCCCCGATGTGTGGTTCGCCCATATGGTGCACATCAACCGGGAGGAGATCTCGCTCCTGGCCCGGGTCGGCGCCGGCGTGGCCCATTGTCCCAGCTCGAATATGCGCCTGGCCTCCGGGGTCGCCCCGATCCGCGCCATGCTGGATCATGGGGTCAAGGTGGGGCTGGGGGTGGATGGCAGCGCCAGCAATGATTCCTCCCACATGCTGGCGGAGGCCCGA
Source organism: Thermoflexus sp. (assembly GCF_025055495.1). Classification (GTDB taxonomy): domain Bacteria; phylum Chloroflexota; class Anaerolineae; order Thermoflexales; family Thermoflexaceae; genus Thermoflexus. The sequence continues at coordinate 8,904 of NZ_JANWXB010000237.1, forward strand.
CAGGCGATGTTGCTTCAGCGGGTCGCGCTGGAGCGGCCCGATGCCTTGACGGTTGAGGAAGCCCTCTGGCTGGCCACCCGGGGCGGCGCGGCGGTCCTGGGTCGAGACGACATCGGGCAACTCGCCCCGGGGAAAGCGGCGGATTTCGCCGCCTGGCGGCTGGACCGTCTGGATTACGCGGGGGCGTTACACGATCCGGTGGCAGCGCTGGTGCTCTGTCACCCCCGCCCGGCGGACCTCGTGGTGGTCCACGGGAAGGTGATCATCCAGGATGGAGTGCTGCTCACAGTGGAAGAGGGGCGTCTGATCGAGCGGCATAACCGGATCGCCCGGCGGATGGTGCGGGGGGAGTAAGGGGATTTAAGGAACCGAAGCCAGTCTGGAAGGCAATGGCCCCTCCCCCTTTCTCTCCCCTCCCTACGGCCCAGAGGGCTGTGGGGAGAGTAGAGAAAAAATCTTTGCCGTTTCGCAGCGCGGAGAGGGCAAGAAAAACTCGGGGTGGGGGAGGCGCAGCAAAGCCGCCCATCCTCCCACCCCGAGCCCCATGTTTGCCACAGCATGGAAGGGGCCTTCACCCCTCTTCTTCCTCTTCCTCCTCCACCTTCTTCCCACGGCCGATGACTTCCACCTCCGGCATTTCGGCCGGCAACGCTGCCTCCTCCAGAACCTCCGCGGCCGGCGCCGTCACCAGGACGATCAATTCGTCCGGATCGCTCACCACCGTGATCCCGGGAGGCACCTGGAGGTCCCGCACATAGATCGCCGCATCCACGCGATCCAGGCGGCCCAGATCCACCGTGATGGCTTCGATGAGATCCTTCGGAAGACACTCGATCTCCACGTGGGTGAGCCCGTGCACCAGAATACCCTCTCCGCGTTCCACAGCGGGGGAAGCTCCCACAAAAACCACGGGGACTTCCACACGGATTTTCTCGGTCAGCTCCACCGCCTGGAAATCGACGTGGAGGATCTCCCGGCGGATCGGTTCCCGCTGCACCTCCCGGATGAGGGCCAAGTGGGTCTCGCCATCCACCTGGAGGGTGATCAGACGAGTGCCGCCGCGAGCCAGCGCCATGACCCGCTGAAACTCCTTGCCCTCAACCTGAATGGTCCTCGGCTGGATATGCCGGCCATACAACACCGCCGGGATCCATCCCTGGCGGCGCAGGGCCTTTACCTGCTTTCCCGTTATCTTCCGCGGCCTCGCGTTCAACACCAGCTCCGCCATCACCTCACCTCTTGCCGTTTAGGATTTGGGGAGAATCCATCCAGTCAGCGAAATCAGCGTCGTAATCGCCGGAGCTGCCAGCCTAAAAGCATACCCAGGATCCCTCCGATCAGCAACCCGATCCAGGAGGCGAGGATCCCCACGGGTTTCCCCTCCACCTGATGAGCCAGGATGAAGGCGGCCCGTCCCCCTTCCATTCGGACGTTTCGAGCGAGCACGGCCCCTACCTGGCTCTCCCGAAATATAGCCTCCCGGGAGAAGGCCAGACCGAGCGTGCTCTGCCGGAGATCCATTTGCAAGCTGCGAGCGATCCCTAACGCCGAGCGCTGCACCTGGATCTGGTTGGCCGCTAAATGGGAAACCGCTGACCCCTTACAGACCGCTTCATTGGCAATCAGGGATTCTAAGCGAACGTCCGAGAGATGAACAACCGTGGCCTCTTCCATTCCTCCAACCCGATGTTCAGGTGGGATCATGTTGAGCCTCTTTAATTTTTAGGAGTCGCACCGTTGGGAGCCGGTCGGATGAGGGGGAATAGCTCCTTCCCCTCCTCACAGCCCGAAGGGCCATAGGGAGAGGGAAGGAGCTGGCCCTCTATGCGGTAGAAGGCTCAGGGGGCCTAGTGCATGGCCCGCTTGTACAAAGTCCAATTGACAAAGCGAGAGGGATTTTATAAAGAGATAAAGAGATCGTCAAGAACGGTTTGTCCGGTTTGGGAGCCCAGGATTCCAGCGACCAAACTGAAAGTAAAGAGTGCTCAGTGGGTAAGTTGCGTTAGAATATCTGGAGCGCCCATGCTGGATAGGCCTTACACCGCTTGGAGGCCGCTGAACGAGGGGGGATAGCTCCACCCTCTGGATCTTTCTCCCCACGGCTCAGAGGGCCGTGGAGAGGGAGATCGAGGATTTCGGCTCAGTCCAGAAGATGGGCTGCTTCTGATTTCTCCGGGGGATTTTAGGGATAGGGCGCCGCCGAAGGCAGCGTCCTCAGCCCCAGGATCTTTTTCTCTTCCTCCCCGAAGCCTAAAAGGTCCTGGGGAGGCAGAGAAATGGGAACATCGGATGCTCCAGGAGGCCCTATATGTCCGCTCGCGGCCCTCAGGATGTGCAAGCGTTCTTGGATCGTTATCTTCCTGGGACTTCGGTGCGGATTCTGGATCAGAGCACCGCAACCGCCGTGGAGGCGGCGGCGGCAGTGGGATGTCCGCTGGGGGCGATCGTCAAATCGCTTCTTTTTGTGGCGGACGAAGATCCCCGGCTGGTGCTGGTGGCCGGAGATCGAAAGGCCGATCAGCGTCTTCTGGCCGCCCTGTGGGGGATCCCCCGCAAACGCATCCGGATCGCGGATCCCGAAACCGTGCTGCGGGTGACCGGCTATGAGGTCGGGGGGGTGCCTCCGGTGGCTCACGCAACCCCCCTCGAGATCTGGATGGATGCTTCTCTCGCCCGTTATGAAACCCTTTGGGCGGCGGCGGGAGCCCGCAACGCGCTGTTCCCGATCTCTTTCGCGGATCTGGCGCGCATCACGGGCGGTCAGGTGGCAGAGTTCACCGTAGAAGCTGCCCCAGGAGAGCCTTCTGGAGAAGCTCGGTAGGGGTGCCTCTTATGGGCGTCCCGATAAGGAGAGGCACAAACTCCATTCCCGTAAGATCAGGATGGTGCGTTGACCGATTACGCCATGTGCCCCTTCAAGCGGCGAGTCCAATCTAAGTATCTCCGGGAGGGAAGCTGGCCAGGCCCCTTTCCCGGGCTTAGAGGCTCTGGGGAAGGGGGAGAAGA
>NZ_JANWXB010000308.1 GCF_025055495.1 Thermoflexus sp.
ATCCGCCTTTCGCCACGCGCGGCGCGCCGTGGGAACGCCACCTGCTCCCATCCCGACTATACGGTCGGCCCCGGACTTGCACCGGTGTCCTGCCTTGGCCGACTGGGCCTTGGCTCGCGGGCTGAGGAGGGGCCTCCGGGCCCTCTCCATCACCGCCGGTCGGGAATTGGCCGCCTGAAGGCGGCCTCACCCTGCCCCGCAGGTCGTAGCGATTCGGTTGTCCAGTCATCGAGGGATCAGGCGTTCAGGTGAGCGCTTCATTGGGCGAAGAGGGCGAGGTGGAGGGCCGCCCGCCCTCTACTTCGCGCTCTTCTTCGACAAAGGGCTAAGCGCCGCTCTCCTCGCGGCCCTTCAGGATCGCCTCGATCTGCGAGGCGACACTGTCTAACTCGGTGCGAATGATCTCCCAGATCACGTCCAGGTTGATCCCGAAGTAGTGATGGATGAGTCGATCCCGAACGCCTGCCATACTCCTCCAGGGAACAGATGGGTATTCCTCGCGCAGCTTACTAGACAATCTCTTTGTGGCCTCGCCGATGATCTCCAGATTGCGCGCTACGGCATCCTGTGTCCGGGTGTCCTCTAGAAACGCCTCAAAAGTCATACCGGAGGTATATGTCCGAATCCGGCGGATCGCTTCCAGGATATCGTTGAGAAGCTCTCGATCCGTCCGCTTAGACATCGATCACGCTCTGCTCGATTTCCGAAGCTACTTCTGGTAGGCGGATCCCACGGAGACCCATCGGGGTTAATAGATCCACCTTTCGACCCAGAAGATTTTCCAGATACTCCGCCAGCTCGATGAATGCAAACCCGATGGGGCGATCGAATTCCACGACAAGATCGATGTCGCTGGTCTCGCCAGGCTCCCCCCGAGCATATGAGCCGAACAGGCCGATCCGCTTGACGCCGTATTGAGCGGCAAGGAAGGAATAATGCCGCCGAAGCAGCGTGATAATTTCCTCGCGACTCAATTGTTTATCACTCATTGCGGAACTCACAGCGGACGAAGATGAGAATAGGGAAGCATAAACACGATGTTCCAGGCCTCGCTTCCCACCGGGCGCCAGCAAGCAAAACCCCCGAAGGCCGTTCGACCTCCGGGGGCAGGGAAAATCGGGCACCGGACCGTGCGTGGAATAACCATCCCGAAAGCGTCGCAAACGCCTTCAGGATCCGCCTTTCGCCACGCGCGGCGCGCCGTGGGAAC
>NZ_JANWXB010000353.1 GCF_025055495.1 Thermoflexus sp.
GGGAACGCCATGTTCCGGGTGGGCACGCGGCGGTTTGCGCCGGATGTGATGGTGGTGCGGGAGGTGGGGCGGGTGGGCCCGAAGGAGGTGGAGGGCCCCCCGGATCTGGTGATCGAGATCCTCTCGGAGTCCACGCGGGACTATGATCTGGGGGAGAAGCGGATGGCCTATCGCGAAGTGGGGATTCCGGAGATCTGGTGGGTGGATCTGGAGAGGCAGACAGTGATCGTGGAGCGGCGGGACAGGTCGTATCAAGCGGAGGCGGTGCCGGAGGGTTGGGTGGTTTCGGAGGTGGTGCCGGGTTTTCGGATCCGGGCGGAGTGGCTGTGGCAGGAACCCCTGCCGTCGGTCGTTCAGTGCTGGGAAGCCCTTCGATCCCTTAAGTCGGGAGGATAGTGCGGTGCCCACCCTGCGGGAGTTGCGGCGTCGGATTCGAACGGTCCGAAGTATCTCCCAGATCACGCGGGCGATGGAGGCCGTCTCCGCCTCCAAGATGCGGCGGGCCCAGGAGATGACCCTGGCATCTCGCCCCTATTCCCAGAAAGCATGGGAGGTCCTGGTCCACCTCGCCCATCAGGCGGAGGCGGGCGCGCTGCTCCATCCCCTGCTGGAGGCGCGGCCCGTGCGGCAAGTCCTGCTGATCCTTATCACCGCCGACCGGGGTCTCTGCGGCGCCTATAACGACAACGTCATCCGCCTGGCTTTTCGATTCGCCGCGGTCAGCCGGGCCCCCGTGTCCTTTCTCACCGTCGGACGAAAGGGACGGGATGCAGTGGCGCGGGTGCGGGGGAGGCTGGTGGCGGATTTCTCTCCTATGCCCCGCTGGCCCCGCTTCACAGACATCCGCCCGATCGCCCGGCTGGCCATGGAAGAGTTCCTGAAGGGAAGCGCCGACGAGGTCTACATCGCTTACACCGACTTCATTAACACGATGATTCAGCGTCCCCGGGTCCGTCGGTTGCTACCCCTCCGCCTCACCCAAGGCCATGAGCCGGCGGTTCCCGAGGCGGTCGAGCGTATAGACACCCGGGCGGTGGCGAACAAAACGTTCATTTACGAGCCGGATCCGGTGCAGTTGCTGGATGTGATCCTTCCGCGGTTTGTAGAGCTGCAGGTTTATCAGGCGGTTCTGGAGAGCCTGGCCAGCGAACACTCCGCCCGCATGGTGGCCATGCGGAATGCGACAGAGAACGCGGAAGGCCTCATCTATACCCTGACCCTGAGCTACAACAAGGCCCGGCAGCAGTCGATCACCAGCGAGATGCTGGATATTGCAGGGGGGGCGGAGGCGATGCGCCAGGCCGCGCGGCTTCAGATCCAGACCCGCCTGCGCACCGGGGTCAGCCGTTAACCGCTTTCGGATTCGCTCTCAGCAGGCCCACTATGATTGGCCGAATTCTCCAGATCATTCCTGGGAGGTAGGAGAGCATGCCGAAAGGCTCCGTGGGACGCATTGTGCAAATCCTGGGGAACGTGGTGGATGTGGAGTTCCCTCCAGAGGAATTGCCGGATATCTATAACGCGATCGAGGTTCCTCGAGATGGCCATCGGCTGGTGCTGGAGGTGCAGCAACACCTGAGCGGCGGCACGGTCCGTTGCATTGCAATGGATACCACCGATGGGCTCCGCCGGGGCATGATCGCATATGACACGGGAGCCCCTATCGTGGTGCCAGTTGGGGAGGCTACCCTCGGCCGGGTGTTCAATGTGCTGGGTGAGCCGATCGATGACAAGGGGCCGGTTCGCGCTCCGGAATATCGGCCGATTCACCAGCCCCCGCCCGCCCTCGAGGAGCAATCCACTCAAATCGAGGTCTTTGAAACCGGGCTGAAGGTGATCGATCTGATCGCCCCGTTCATGCGGGGTGGCAAGGTGGCGGTCTTCGGCGGCGCAGGGGTAGGCAAGACCGTGATCATCATGGAGCTCATCCGGAATATCGCCACCGTTCACAAGGGGATCTCAGTCTTCGCTGGGATCGGCGAGCGCACCCGCGAGGGCACCCAGCTGTATCGCGAGATGATCGAGGCCGGGGTGATCGACAAGACGGTGATGGTTTTCGGTCAGATGAACGAGCCCCCCGGGGTGCGCCTGCGGGTCGGGTTGACCGCCCTCACTATGGCGGAATACTTCCGGGACCAGGGACGGGATGTCCTGATCTTCATCGATAATATCTTCCGCTTTGTGATGTCCGGCTCGGAGGTCTCCGCCCTCCTCGGTCGGATGCCCTCAGCGGTGGGCTATCAGCCCACCCTGGCCTTCGAGATGGGGCAGCTCCAGGAACGTATCACCTCCACCCGGCGCGGCGCGATCACTTCCATGCAGGCGGTGTATGTGCCGGCGGACGACTACTCTGATCCTGCGCCGGTGGCGACGTTCGCCCACCTGGACGCCACGATCGCTCTGGAACGCAGCATCGCCGAAAAGGGGATCTACCCGGCGGTGGACCCCCTGGCTTCCACCAGCCGGATCCTGGATCCGCGGATCGTGGGGGAGGAGCATTACACAGTGGCCCGGGAAGTGCAACGGGTGCTCCAGCGCTATAAGGATCTCCAGGACATCATCGCCATCCTGGGGATCGATGAGCTGTCGGAAGAGGACAAGCTGATCGTAGCGCGGGCTCGGAAGATCGAGCGGTTCTTCAGCCAGCCGATGTTCGTGGCCGAGCAGTTCACTGGCCTGCCCGGCCGCTACGTCCCGCTGAAGGAAACGGTGCGCGGGTTCCGGGAGATCCTGGAAGGCAAGCATGACGATCTGCCCGAGGCGGCCTTTTATATGGTTGGCACCATCGACGAGGCGGTGGAGAAGGCAGAGCGATTGCGGCGAGGCGAGCTGAGGTGAGGCCGGAAAGCCGGCCGGCGGAACGATGGTCGATCGTTTTCGCCTCATAGGTGCGACATATCGGAAGGCGGCCGTTCGGAGCTTGGCGGATGAGATCGGAGACCTCGAGTTGCTGGCGCGCTGGAGCCGCTTAAAGGAGGAGGTTCTGGGATGAGCCCTTTGCGTCTGGAGATCGTGACCCAGGAACGGGCCCTGTTCAGCGGGGATGTGGATATGGTGGTGGCGCCCGGGGTGGAAGGAGAGCTGGGGATCCTGCCCGGGCACGCGCCGTTGCTGACCGCCCTGAGCATCGGCCCGTTGCTGGCCCGGCGGGGCGGCGAGGAGCTCTGGTTCGCGATCCATGGAGGGTTCATGGAAGTGACCCCCGAGAAGGTGATCGTCCTGGCGGATGTAGCAGAGGAAGCCAGCGAGATCGACATCGCCCGGGCGGAGGAAGCCCGGCAGCGGGCGGAACAGATCCTGAAAGAGCGGCCGGCTGGGGTGGACCTTGAGACGGCCCTGGTTGCCCTGCGCCGCTCCCGGGTCCGTCTGGAGGTAGCCCGCCGCCGTCGAATTCGTCGAGAAGGATCTGCTCGTGAATGATTTGACCCGTTATGAATTGGGGATGGGGAGGAACCAGAGCCAGTCCGGAGGATGACGGCCGCTTCCCTCTTCCTCCTTCCCGCCCGCGGCCTGAAAAGCCATCTGGGGTGGGGTTGGGGCCAAAAGCTCCCAAAACCCCACCCCAGAAAACCCTAATCAAAGACCATATAGGGACTTCATGATGCTGACCAAACGTTTAGGGATCGATTTGGGCACGGCAAATGTGCTGGTCTATGAGGTCGGTCGAGGGATCGTCCTCCAGGAGCCTTCCGTGGTGGCCATGCCCATGGATGGGGATGAGATCCTGGCGGTGGGGGAGGAGGCCCGGGCGATGTATGGCCGCACTCCGGAGATCATCGAGGTGATCCGGCCTCTCCGGGATGGCGTGATCGCGGATTACTATGTGACCGAACGGATGCTCCGGTATTTCATCGCCAAGGTTTGCGGCCCGATCCGCCTTTTCCGCCCCCATGTGATGATTTCGGTCCCCTATGGGGTGACCAGCGTGGAAAGCCGCGCCGTGCATGAAGCGGCCGTGGCCGCCGGCGCCCATCCCGGCCACGTGTATCTGATCCCAGAGCCCCTGGCCGCCGCTTTGGGGGCAGGGCTGCCTGTAGATACCCCCACCGGCAATATGGTGGTCGATCTGGGGGGCGGCACGACGGAGGCCGCTGTGATCTCCATGCTGGGGATTGTGACGGCGCACTCGGTGCGGGTTGGAGGCATCCGGATGGATGAGGCCATCATGGGCTACGTGCGCCGGAAATACAACATGGCGATTGGAGAGCCCACAGCAGAGCAGGTGAAGATCCAGATCGGAACAGCCCTCCCTCTGGATCCGGCTCTGACGATGGAGGTGCAGGGAAGAGACCTGGTCACCGGCCTGCCCCGCACCATCACCCTGAGTTCGGATGAGGTGTTGGAGGCGATCCAAGAACCTCTCCAGGCGGTTATTGGGGTGGTCCGGGCGGTTCTGGAGCGAACCCCTCCGGAACTGGCTGCGGATATCATCGACCGGGGAATAGCGCTGGTGGGTGGTGGGGCGATGCTCCGTCGAATCGATGAGTTTCTAACCCAGCAAACGGGCGTTCCGGCCTACGTGGCGGATGCTCCAATGGCATGCGTAGCCATCGGGGCGGGGAAGGCTCTGGAGCATATCCATCTATTCCAGCGCACACTGACCACGCTCTGGTCCTCGATATAGCGCCTCGCCTGCTTTTCGGGGAATATCTCGCTTCCCACCGATTGGGTTGGGATATGCCCATGGCGATCCCTCATCTCGGATCCCTCATCCTCGCAATCCGGGGGGCCGCAAAACGCCAGCCCCGAAATCCCCAGGAGGGCTCAGAGGTTGCCCGGGGTTCTTTTCAGGGCCCGAGGAGCAATCGTTCCCGATGATGTTCCCAGACGAAGCGATGGCCGATGGCCCGAAAGGCGCCCCAGCCTCGCCATGGGGCGTCCAGAGACTCCAAACGGCGGGCGATCTCCGGAAGGGCTTCTGGGAGGACCCAGCGGAAGGCCGTGATTTGCTCCGCTTGGTCCGCTGCGCGGGGTTCCCCTTCGGTAAGGACGTGAAAGACAAACGAAACAAAGGGGATGCCCTGATCCCGGGCGGTTTCTGAGGGATAGAGGGTGTAGGTGATCAGGCCCCACCACGTGGCCGAGCGCACCGGCAGACCGGTCTCCTCTGCCATCTCCCGATGGAGAGCTGTCCAGGCGGTCTCCTCCCATCCGAGGCCCCCTGTCGGCAGCCGATAGGCTTCCGGGGGATAGAACGCTTTCGTGTGAACCAGGATCTCGCCCTCTGGTTGCTGGATGACCATGAGAACCTCGCCCCGGCGCCGGTTCAGGCTCTGGCGCGCCTTCTCCCACCATTCCTCTATGACGACCGTCACATGCTGATGCGGCTGATATCCGAACCGAGCGGTAAGGGTTTCCAGTTCGGAAGGCGCGATCAGGAGACGGTTCATGGGAGCACCTCCTGGACGGCCTCCTCCAGCGCCCGGCGGTCCCGCAGGCGCAGCGCGCCCAGCCGGATCACGCCGCGGAGCGCGCCGAAGACCGGACGCAATTCCGCATGAGGCCCCTTCAGGGGAATAATCAGCAGATCGGCTTTCGGAAAGAAATAGGCGGTGTGGATTTGAGTCGGGGGATCATAGCGGGCCCATACCGTCAGGGCATCCATCCCCTGGCGATACTCCGAGAGGGTGGCTTCGGAGAGCCCAATCTGGGGCTCATATCCCTCGATGTTGAGGCCGGAAAGGATCTGGCGCAGAGCCTCGTTCAGCCGCTCGTAGCCGGGCATCCCGGGTGTGAACGTATACTCGCGGCCTGCGGTAGTGATCCGGATCTCCACAGCCGGCTGATCAAACCACGGCCAGAACCAGAGGGGATCCCGGTTGGTCAGGGCGTTAACGCCCCAGATCAGCCCCAGGGCCAGCGCCGCCAGCATGATGAGCGGCTCTCGCAAGCGGGGTGCGCGCTCTTCCAGCAAGGACACTATCCCTCCTGTGGGTTGAGACCCGATTGGAGGCGAGCCAACTGTCCAAATCCCATCATTGGGCATCCTATAAGGAGCCAGAGTGTCGCCGGCGCTGGAGCCACTGCCAGACCAGTGTGAAGACCAGCGCGTAAATTCCAGCGAAGATCATCAGATCCTGCCAGAATCCCATGCTGGACCTCCTCTTTATCCGGTGAGGGGGAGGTTGGGGTTGGATAGGCGTCGAGCCGCCCGCTCAACCAGCGGGGTATAAAAGCGCTTTGGGTGAAGCAGGGCGGCGAGCAGCTCGATGCCATCGATGGTGCGAGGGCCGGGTCGGCTGAAATAAGCCGAGGCATCCAGGGCGTAGACCTGCCCCTGCTGCACCGCCGGGATCCAGGTCCAGAACGGCAGACGGTCCAGAAGCGGTTGGGCGGCGACGACCTCGTCCAGGCGATAGCCGCATGGGACGAGGGCGAGCACTTCCGGCTCTGCCTCCAGGATCTCTTCCCAGCGAACCCGGCGAGAAGGCTCGCCGGCCCGCCCCAGCACTTCCGTTCCTCCGGCGATCTCAACCATCTCTGGAACCCAGTGACCACAACAGAAGGGAGGCTCCAGCCATTCGAGCATCAGGACCCGGGGCCGGGGAGCGCTGGCCACCGCTGCTTCCACCCGGGCCAGACGACGGCGCCATTCCCGGATCCGGGAGGCCGCGCGCTGCGGGACGCCCGCGGCCTCGGCGATCTGCTCCAGGCTTTCGAAAATGTCCTCCATCCGATACGTGTTCACCGCGAGAACGCGGGGCGGGCGTCGAAGCCGCCCGGAGGCCCGCAGCGCCTGTCCGGTAGGCACGGCGCAGACCTCGCACAGGGCCTGGGTGAGGATCAGATCGGGCTCCAGGGCGGCGAGTTGTTCTTCATCGATGACATAAAGGGGCTCTCCCCGGCGCGCCTTTTCCCGGACGGCGGCATCGATCGCCTCGGGGTCTGTGAGCCCTTCAGGCAATGTGCTACGGGTCAGGCGGGGCAACGAAGCGACGATCTCGGGTGGGAAGTCGCATTCGTGGGAGACACCGACCAGGTGATCCTCCAGGCCCAGCGCGCAAACCATTTCGGTGGCGCCGGGAAGCAGCGAGGCGATTCGCATAGCCATCATCCCTTTGCTATATCCTTCTTGTCCTTGACAGAGGCTTTCAGCTCCCAGAAATGCGGACAGGGTTTGGAATAACGCGAGCGGGCCGCCGACGTTCCCAGAGCCGGCAGAAGGCACAAATCCCTGGTGCCGAGGTGGGCTGCCCGCACTTCTCGCAGGCATGTAGCTCCGCTTCGTCGGTCCGAAAGGCGATCAGGCCCTCTTCCTTCGCCTTCAGGAAGCCCAGGTAAAAGCGCAGCTTGGTGCCCGGGCGTTCTTCCTCGAGCTTCGCCAGCCACTCCTTGTAGGCGATGCTGGTGGAGCCCTCCGCGTATGGGCATTCATCGTAGATATAATCGATGCCTCGCAACAGGGCGTAAGCTGCCGTCTCTCGCTCATAGAAGCGACAAAAAGGCTTCACCTTGCGGGCGAAGCCCGGGCGGGAGGCAGGCAGCACAGGGCCCTGGCGGGCCATGTAACCTGCCTGCCAGTTCATCACGTTGCCGAAGAGCACAGCCACCTCATCATCCAGGTTGTGGCCCGTGGCCAGGGCCGCATAGCCCCCCTCGTAAGCCACCCGGTTCATCACGTATCGCTTGACCAATCCGCACACCGCGCACGGCTTGTCCCGGCCTCGCGTGGTTCGAGCCGCCACCTCCGGGATCGTCTCGCCGTAGACCTCCTGGATGTCCACCACGATCAACCGGGCCTCGGGCCAACGTTCCTCCACAAATCGCATGCACTTCTCATAGGATTGGTCCGAGTAGCGGATGCCGCCGTCGATCCCTAAGCCGATGTAAAGGCCATCGGCCTGATAGCCCAGGCGCAATAGCACATCCCATAGGCTCAGGGAATCCTTGCCCCCTGAGACCGCCACCAGCACCCGCTCTGACCGGTCGAACATCCGGAACATGCGGATCGTTCGCTCGGTCTGCTCCACGAACCATTCCAGATAGTGCTCATCGCACAGCGCCAGCCGGTGCTGGCGCATCATGATGGCCGCCTCGCGGCCGCATTTCCGACAACGGATCGCCATTGGAGAAATCCGCCTCCCCGGATAGGAATCTGTCCCTTAAAGCAATGCACAAGCGACGCCCGGTGGCGCTGGGCTGGTTGAAGAGGAGAAATTACCCCCTGCGTCAGCGCCGGAGTCCATCGAAGATGCCCTGCGCCTTCGAAAAATTCGCGGAGGATCGACGTCGAGCTCTGCGTATGGAATTCTAAAGCACAGGATGCCGTTTTGTCGAAGATCGATCCGGCATAGACAGCTTGCTGATCCGCAAGGTCAGACAGGCCGTTGGGGGCGGGCGATCTCATCCCACCGCGATCCGACCTCATCTCATCGCCTCAACCCAGCGGCACGCCCTGTCTGCGGTTCGCTGTGGTCCGGGGATCTGTTGGAGAGGAAGAGGGCTAGGCAGGCCCCTGAAAGCGGCTGCCCAGCCCTCGGCTCTTGAAGAGATGGTTCAGAAGAGGGCGGTTCAACGGAGGACAAGCAGGGCCATCCCATCCAGTTCCGAGCCCTGGAATTGGTGAGCGACGGGTTCGTTCAGGACTTGGAAAAGCAGTCACGCGGTCAATAAGCCCCTCGTTTCCGGATGACGGCCGGGATGGTTTGGGCCAGGATGGCGAGATCCAGCCACAGGCTGTAGTTCCGAATGTAAAATAGGTCCAGCCGCACCCGCTCGCTGTAGGGCAGGTCTGCCCGCCCGGAGACCTGCCAGAGGCCAGTGATGCCGGGCTTCACGGTGAGAAGATTCAGTGCCCAGCGCCCGTAACGGGAGATTTCCTGCGGGGTCAGCATCCTCGGCCCCACCAGGCTCATCTCACCCCGGAGGACGTTGAATAATTGGGGGAGCTCATCCAGGCTCCAGCGTCGCAGAAACCGCCCCACCCGGGTCACCCGCGGATCGTCCCGCAGTTTATAGTTTTGCTCGAAGGCCTTCTTCAAGTCGGGGTTTTGCTCCAGGAGGGCCTCCGCGTTGATCACCATGGTGCGAAACTTAAACGCATTGAACAGCTTCCCGCCCAATCCAACTACCCGGCGCCGGTAAAGCACGGGTCCGGGCGAATCCAGTTTGATGGCCAGCGCGATGAGCAGGAGAAATGGTGCCAGCAGGATCAGCGCTGCGGCGGCCAGGGTGTAATCCATGATGGCTTTCAGGAACTGTTCCAGCGGCGAGAGCCGGAGCCGTCTCCAGTAGAGCAGGGGAACTCCCATCACCTCCCGGACCTCGGTCCCGGTGGCCAGGAGCTCATAGAGGCCAGAGGAGAGCCGGAGGTTCACTTGAGGATGGAAGGCGAAGGTCCGGAACAGCTCGACCAGGGCTTCCCGGGGCAGGGCGCTCGCGGAGACGATCACCTCCCGAACCCTGAGTTGCTCGATCAGGCGGGGGAGATCCGTCAGATTGCCCAACACCGGGAGACCGGGCAACACCTGCTTCCCCAGGGGAAGGTGGGGGTCCAGAACGCCCAGAAGGATCATCCCGGAGATCGGGGAAGAGCGGATCTGCTCGGCCACCATGCAGGCTTCCTCATCGGCTCCCACGATCAGGGTGGGCACCAGGAATTTCCCCCGAGCTCGGAGGGCATACACGATCCGACGGGTCAGGAATCGAGCAAGCCCGACCATTCCAATCGAGAGAATCCAGGAAAGCAGAAGCCATCCTCGAGCGATCACCAGGGCAGGCTCCATGAAGCTGGCCACAATGGCAGCCATCATCCCCATGCTGGCCGCCTGGATCACCCGCATGTATTCCGAGGTCCCGTGGAAGAGATGGTCCGGCACGTAGAGCCGATGGGCGGCAAAGATCAGCAACCACACGGGGATCAGGGCGGCCATCAGGAGGCCATAATAGCGCACCGGCGGGCTTTCGGGCTGATAAAAAATGGGCAGGCGGGATTCAAACCGGATCAGATAAGACAAGGAAAAGGCGATCAGTAACGCCAGGGCATCCACTCCAACCAACCCGATGCGCAGGCCGAGCCATTCGGTTTCCTGCGCTTGCGCTCTGGATTCCAAGCGGATCCATTCGGAGGGCAAGGCTTCGTTTCTCATGCCAGCGCTCCTTTCATCCTTCCCGGGATTTTAAGGGCAGGCAGCCCCCTTGAATTTCAGGCGAGGTGCTTCTGGATCTCCCCGGCCGCCCAGCGGGCATGGCGGGTAAGGGATTCGCCGTTCGTCAGGGCCGGATAGATCTGGGTCAGGTTGACCAGGAAGAGGCCGGAGAGCGGAGGGGCCAGAGGTGGGATGCGCTGCCACTGGCCGCGATGGAACAACGGTTCCACGTAGCGCTCCCGGTGCACTCGGGCATGGCGGATCCACTCCGGCCGGAACGCTGGGAACATCCGCTGGAGGTGTTCCAGCCATGCCTCCAGGATCTCGGAGTCGCTCCGCCGAGCCCACGGCGATTCCCACGTCACGTATTTGGGCAGATAGACCAGGTGATAGCCTCCTACGTCGGCTGGATCGATGTAATGAGTGGTCTCGATTACCCCGGTGAACGGCACCGACTCATCGGTGATATAAATCGTCCAGTAATCGGTCAGCGGCCGATCCAGGGCCAGGAGGACGCACACCACGCCCAGGTAGGGCCAGGAGCGAAGATCCTCCACCCATGGTCCCTCCACCCCAGGGAGCAAGCGCGGGATCAGCGGGGGATGCAGAGTGATCACGGCTGCCTCGCAGGGCTCCGTGACCCCGTTTACTCGCACCCCCACCACACGATGGTCTGAGACGACCACCTCCTGAACCGGAGTGCGAAGCCGGATCTCGCCGCCAGCGGCCGCGATCGCCCGGGCCATGGCCCGGATCATCGTTACATGGCCGCCGACCAGGTAGCCCGCCATCTCCCGCTGAGAGACCCCGCGGCGGGTAGAGCGAGTTCGGATCAGGCGCGCCCAGATGTAAGTAGCCGGAAGGTCCTCAAAGTGGCCATCGAACTTGGCCCGCAACATCGGCCGCCAGAGATGATGGAACGCCCGCCGCCCCCCCCATCGCACCAGCCATTCCTCCACGCTGATCTCCTCCAGGCGGCGCCAATCCCGATGGAGATAAGCAGCGAGGATCGTCAGGCCCAGGCGCGCGCGATCCATCGTTCGCAGGAGCGGGAAGGCCATGAAATCCCGCAGCGTCGTCATCGGGTAGAGGCGTCCGTCGTGAAAGAAGGCGGAGCCGGTAGGTCGGAAGCGCAGCCGATCAGCGATCCCGAGCTCCTCTGCCAGCGCCTGCATATGGGTATCGCTGGAGAGGATCGTGTGATAGAAGCGATCCACCTCCACATCGCCCAGACGAATGGTCCCAGCCAGACCGCCGATCTGATCGCTGGCCTCATACAGGATCACCCGATATCCGGCCCGGCTCAGGAAGTAAGCCAGGCTCACCCCCACCATCCCGCCGCCGATCACAGCGATGGACATAACAGGTTTGGATTCCATAGGTGTTGTGCCTTTATCCCTTCCTTCCCCGGTTTAAGGGGGATGGGCGTTGCGTGGCTGGAAGTATAAATGGATGGGGGAGGATAGGTTCTACCCCTTCCCAACTCTCAACCGCATGGCGGACTTCATCGCGCAGGGCTGACTTTATCATGCGCTCCGCACGATCAAGCTAACCCCCGGGGCGATGAGCAAAGAGAATATTGGGGCTGGGAAGGCCGCCTTCAGCGGCCTTCCCAGCCCCAATAAGCCCCTCCTTGTCTATTCGGGGATCCTGTTCACCCCGATGGGGAGCGAGTAGGGATCGGTGGGGAGAGCCGCTCGGGGCGGATCAGGCGGGCCATCAGTTGCAGATGGGCCAGGATGGTGCGCAGGATCTTCATTTTGGAATGGCCGAAGCGCCGAACCCGCAGGACGGCAGGGTATTCAGCGATCCGAAATCCCCGGCGGATCGCCTTCGCCATGATCTCCGCCACGGCCACATAACCATCCGCCTCGATAGAAATCTCCTCCAGGACCCGACGTCGATAGGCGCGGAACAGGGCCGTATAGGTTCGGACGGACGATCGGAGGATCAGGCGATACAGAAAAGAAGCTCCGAAGCTGAACAGCTGCCGCCACGGCGGCACCCCTTCGATGCCCCCGCCCGGATGATACGGGGAGGCGGTGACCACATCCACGTCCTCACTCATCAAACGAAGCAGATGAGGGATCTCCTCGAAAGGATAGGTGCCATCGCTGTCGGTGGTGATCACGATCTCCCCTCGCGCGGCCTGGAAGCCGGTGCGCAACGCCGCCCCCAGGCCCCGGTTGCGGGAATGGGTCAGGATCCGAACGAGGGGCGCGTCCGCAAAGGCTGCCCGCAGGAGGTCCCCGGTGCCATCGGTGCTGCCGTCATCCACGAAAATCACTTCCACACCGCCCTCCCTCATCAGCCGGTCGATCGCCGGCTGAAGAGCCTCCCGCAGGTGAGGGATGCCTTCCGCTTCGTTGTAGCAGGGGATGATCAGGGTATATCGGATGGTGGTTGACACAGGATGGCTTCCTCCGATCGCGGATAAAGAATGCTCGGTTGCAAACTTTTTCCCTTGCCTTCCTTCTGGCCTAAGGGGCCGCAGGGAATTGCCCGGGGGCGGCCCCCTCCCAGATTCCCTGTGAGGGCCAGGAGGCTGCCTGTCCGATCCCAGCCTCCTCAGGCCCTGGGCGAGATCCTCTCGCCGCCCGGATGATCTCCCAGCGCAGGGCCTCCCAACGCTCCAGCTCCTTCAGCAAGGATCGCAGGCGCAACCCTTCTTCATCGTCGCCCTCCGCTACCACGCGGGCGATCTCGAAGCGGAGGGCCTGCGCTTTCTCTTCAATCCATCTCGAAATCGTCATATGAGCTCCTCAGGCAGGGGTTCGCCACATCGCCTCGATCTCCCGAAGCCGTTCCATCCCATCCAAGCGGCCTGTGCCGGGTTCTCGCTGAACCCGCAGTGCGCCATGGGGCACCAGGACGGCCGGGCAATCGATATGGCGGATCCAGTAAAGGCCGGCAGGAAGGGCATTGTAGGGCGGGAGATCGGGGAGGGGCTCGTTGAAGGCCAGCCGGATCATGTAATACGGCATGTTGCATCCCGCCCGCGTGTAGAAATACGTGGTGGTGAAGAAGCGCCCCGCGTTGATCTCTGTCGGGAAGAGGTTCCCGCGCTCATCCTCCATCAGATCCACGCTGAACACCCCGGTGGCCTGCGGATCCACCGCCTGCACGCACCGGGTGGCTACCTCGTTCACCCGTTCGTCGTGCACGGTCACGGTCACCGCGCTGGTCCCGGTGCGGCCGGAGGGCGCCAGATGGGGATAGATGTATTCGATGCGCTGACGGCCCTGGGAGACAAGGAGCTTCCCATCCTTCCAGAGGGATTGCCAGGCGAACTCCCGGCCTGAGAAATAGGGTTGGGCGATGAACGCCCAGTTCACCCCGCGGGATCGCCAGTAGGCGATCCAGTGGATCCCCGTTTCGATCCGCTCCACCAGGGTTGCCCCCCGTGCTCCGGCCCCCTCCCGCGCCCGCAACCAGATGGGGAGCCCGATGATCTCCACCGCCCGTTCCAGGTCTTCGGGGCCCTCGATCGGCACGGTCGGGAAGGTATGAATCCCCGCCTGACGCCAGCGTTCCGCGGAGGCCTGCTTGTCCTGCAGCAACCGAATGGTCTCCTTCCGGGGGAGGAACACGCGGGCCGGGAAGCGCTCCCGATGCTCTGAGAGAACGCGCACCTCCACATCAGGCTGAGCGTGGATCAGGTCGATCTCCTCGCGCTCCACGATCTCCGCGATAGCATCCAGATACTCCGGATGGTCCACCGGCGGCACCAGATACACCCGGTCCGCCGGCACCCACTCCAGGTGGAAGGGATTCATATCCGTCCCGACGATGTAAAAGGGCTCCGGGGCTTCGCGCCAGGACCGGATCACGTTGATGCCGGGGGGACCCCCGGCGCCCAAAAGCAGAAGGCGCTTCATGCGGGATGTCCGTTTCATTGGAGCCATCCTTCATAGGACGTGGGGATGTCGATCACCCATGTTTGATGGGAACCCAGCGCTTCCACCAGCACATCTGCCAGCATATCCGCGGTGTCGACGGTGATCCCCCGGGCCCCGAAGGCCGCAGCGAGGGTCGGGAGATCCGGGTTCCCCAGGAGGGTGCCCACTGCTTCTCCGAAACGGGCAACTTGCATCCGGCGGATCAACCCCATGGCGTTGTCGCGGAGCACCAGGGCGACCACCGGGAGGCCGTGGCGGACGCTGGTTTCCAGCTCCTGCACGTTCATCAAAAAGCCGCCATCCCCGCTCACTGCCACCACCGGATCCTCCGGACGGGCCAGCCGGGCGCCCAGGGCAGCGGGGAGCGCAAAGCCCATCGCCGAGAGCCCATTGGAGAACAGGATCCGCTGCTGGCTCCGAATGGGGTAGGTGAGGCCCATCGCGTATTTGTTCAACCCGACATCCACCGTGATCACCGCATGGTCTGGGAGGACCTGGGCCAGGGTGTGGGTGATGGCGGATGGAGAGAGCGGGGCCGATTCCAGCCGGGGGCGCTGGAGGAACTCTCGCATCGCCTCCCGAACGGTCGCGACCTCCAGCCAGGGACGTCGGCCGGTTGGGGCCATCGCCGCCAGCTCCTCCAGGATCGACTGCACGTCCCCCGCCAGGATGAGATCCGCATGGAGAAGGCTGCCCTCCGCTTCCACCACGCTATCCACACACACCACCCGCTTGTGGTTCCCGACCGTCCACAGGCTGGGCTTAACGCCCTCCACTTCGTCATACCCGATGGTGAGGATCAGATCGCAGGCGGTGAACAGCCCCATCAGCTCCCCCCGGGCATGGCGGCTGATCACGCCCAGGCAAAGGGGATGATCTTCCGACAGCGCTCCTTTCCCCATGTAGGTGGTCAGGGTGGGGATTTGATAGGCTTCCACAAAACGGCGCAGGGCTTCCAGCGCCTGAGCCCGCACCGGGAGGTTGCCCACCAGCAACACCGGCGCCTGGGCCTCCTGAAGCCAGGCGGCAACCTGCTGGAGCGCCTGGGAATCTGGGCGGGGATGTCCCAGGACAGGGCGTATGGGAAGCCCGCTGCCCAGGTTGAACAGAAAACACTCCCGCTCCAGGACGTTCACCGGAAGGCTGAGATGAACGGGGCCTGGTCGTTCCGATCGGGCGACATGGAAGGCATATTGAAGGGTGGCGGGGATGAGTTCAGGGTCACGGATCACCGCGCTCCATTTCGTGATGGGCTGGAAGAAAGCCGCGAGATCCACATACTGGTGAACCCCGGGACGCAGCTGGTCTGTAGAAACCTGATCGGAAAGCGCCACCACAGGAGAGCGATCCAGGAGCGCGTTGGCCAGCCCGGTGGCCAGGTTGGTTGCCCCGGGGCCAAGGGTGGAAAAGCAAACGCCCGGCTGGGGGGCCAGCCGGCCGTAGGCGTCGGCCATGAACGCCGCGGCCTGCTCGTGGCGCACGGTGACGAAGCGGATCGAGCTTTCTCGCAGGGCTTCGAAGAAGGCGACTTCATCGCCAGGCAGGCCGAAGATCACCGAAACGCCCTGTTGTTGCAGGCTTTCAACCAGAAGGGCGGCGCCATTCATGGATTGGCTCCTTTTCGCCAGGGACTCCGCTTATTTGCGGGAGTGGGATGGGCCCCGGTGAGGGCCTTCCCCTGTTACGGAAGGGAGATTCGCTCCAGGCTTTCCTGTGCCGGCAGAGAGAGAGCTTCCCATCTTCGATAGTGCTGGCCGAAGCGGGGCGGTGACTGGCCCAGGATCGCTGCGATCCGCTCCGCTGCGTGGCCATCCCCGAACAGCGGCGGCCGCGGCCCGAGAGGCCGGAAGCAGCGCCACCCTTCCACAATTCGCTGAGGGTCGGTCCCGACCAGTCGGTTCCACCCCACCTCCACCGTCTCCATCAGCTCGGTCTCCTCCCGCAGGGTGAGGCATGGGATGCCCAGGAAGTAGGCCTCCCGTTGCACCCCTCCCGAATCGGTGAGAATCATCCGGGCGTGAGCCTCCAGAGCCAGCATGTCCAGGTAGCCCACCGGCTCGATCATCTGAATATGGGGAGCGATCGGAAGGCCATACCGGGTGATGGCCTGGCGGGTGCGTGGATGAACCGGGAACACAATCGGCTCCGGGATGGCGCGGAATCCAGCCAGGATGCCGGACAGCCGACGCGGGTCGTCGGTGTTGCCGGCCCGATGGACGGTGGCCAGCAGATACCTGCCGGGCTCGAGGCCGAGACGCTCCAGAAGGGCCGGGGCCCGCTCCAGGGCGCTGGGGAGATAAAGACGCACCGCATCCAGCATCACGTCCCCGACGAAGAAGACCCCATCGGTGATCCCTTCCCGCGCCAGATGTTGCACGGCGCGCCGGGTGATGCAAAAGTGCAAATCGGCTAGGCGGTCAGCCACCAGCCGGTTGATCTCCTCGGGCATGAACTTGTTGAAGCTCCGCTCGCCGGCCTCGATGTGGACGAGCGGGATGTGCAGCTTGGCCGCTGCCAGGGCCCCGGCCAGGGTGGAATTGGTGTCCCCCCGCACGATCACCAGATCCGGCCGCTCCTTCCACAGAACCTCTTCCAGCCGGGCCATCATCTCCCCGGTCTGGCGGCCGTGGGGGCCGGAGCCCACCCCCAGGTGGTAATCCGGGGCCGGCAGGTCCAGATCCTCGAAGAAGATCCGGGACATCGCATCGTCGTAGTGCTGGCCGGTATGAACCAGCACCTCGTGATGCTCCTGTCGAAGGGCGAAGCTCACCGGGGCGGCCTGGATGAACTCCGGGCGGGCGCCGACCACGGATACGATTTTCATGGGCGTGCTCCCGCAGGGGCGGGGATCCGATCCAGCCGGATGGCGGGGATCGGGCCGCTATAGAGCAGCAGCCGGATCCGCTCGGCCAGCTGGATCGCCCGCAGGCCGTCGAGGGCGGAAACAGCGGGCGGCTGGCCGCTCCGGACGCAATCCACGAAGTGCTGGAGCTCCAGGGCCAGCGGCTCCGCCATCGGGATCCCAATCCGTTCCATCCATCCTTCCTGACGGTATTTCACCGGTTGGCTGTCGTTGGTGAAGGTGGGGATCGTATAGCGATAGATGGTGATCCCTTTGTTCAGCAGATCCGCCTCGATGTAGGCCTCAGCGGCTGTGATCTCGATAGCGCGGATTTTCTGTTCGGTGACGCGGGAGGCAAACAGGGTGGCCACTTCCCCTCCTGGAAACTCCATCGTCAGCACCGCGTAGTCCATCGCATCCGAGAAAACCGGGCGTCCGATCGGATAGATCCGGGTCGGCCCCGCGCCGATCAGGTCAATCGCTAGGTCCAGATCGTGGATCATGAGGTCCAGGATCACATCGGCATCCCGGTTGCTGACCGCGTAGGGGCTCAGGCGACGGAAGATCAGACTGATGGGATGCATGGTCTCGAGGATGGCCTTGAGCTCGATGTAGACCGGGTTGAACCGCTCGATATGGCCCACCTGCACGGGGACGCCATGGCGGCGCGCGGCCTCGCAGATTGCCATCGCCTCCACCACGGAGGTGGCCATCGGCTTCTCGATCAGGACCGCCACGCCCCGTTCGATGAGCTCCAGGGCGATCTCCGTATGGGTGGGCGTGGGGGTGGCGACGATGGCGGCCTCCACGCGGGCGGCCAGATCTTCCAGGGTGGGAAAGGGTATGGTCTCATAACGGGCGGCGACCTCCAGCGCCCGTTCCGGGCATCGATCGTAGATGCCCGCCAGCTCCACACCCCGGAGGGATTGGAGCACCCGGCAATGACGTTCTCCCATGGATCCAACGCCCACCACACCCACCCGCATACTCTTCATCTCACTTCCCTCCCAGATCCTCGATGGCAGCGTTCATGGCCTCCACCACATAACGGATCTCCCCGTCCTGAAGGGCGGGATGAATGGGAAGGGAAAGGACCTCCCGCGCGGCGGCTTCCGCGACCGGAAGGGACTCGTTGTAACCCAGCCGCTGGTAGAGGGGTTGGCGGTAAACCGGAGTCGGGTAATGGATTCCGGTCTCGACGCCAACTTCCCTCAGGCGCTCGCGGACCGCATCCCGCAGCCCCGGGGCGAGGCGCACGGTATAGAGGTGATAAACCGACGTGCTGTTCGGGGTGGTCTCCACAGGATTCACCCCACGGAGATGTTGGGTGTAAAACGCCGCGATGGCGCGGCGGCGGGCGTTCCAAGCTTCGATATGCTGAAGCTGACCGATCCCCAGAGCCGCCTGGAGCTCCGTCATCCGGAAATTCAAGCCCAGGATCTCGTGCACATATTTCGCGGATTGGCCGTGGTCCCGTAGCATGCGAAGACGACGTGCCAGCCGGGGATCCTGAGTGGTGATCATCCCGCCCTCGCCGGTGGTGATGTTTTTGGTGGCGTAGAAGGAGAAGCACCCGATGCCGAAAGAGCCCACCGGCTGGCCGCGATACAGGGCGCCGGGGGCGTGAGCCGCGTCTTCGATTAAAGCCAGGCCGTGGCGTTCCGCGAGCTCCGTGAAGGCCTCCATCTCACACGGGTTCCCGTAAAGATGCACCAGGATGATCGCCCGGGTCCGGGATGTGATCCGCCGCTCCACCTCTCCCGGGTCCAGGTTCAGGGTCGAGGGCTGGATGTCGGCGAAGACAGGCCGGGCGCCCAGGAACAGGATCACATTGGCGGTGGCGGCGAACGTAAAGGGCGTGGTGATTACCTCATCCTCTGGGCCGATCTCCAGGGCCATCAGGGCCAGGAGCAGCGCCGCAGTTCCGTTCGACACGGCGATCGCAAAGGGGACCTCGGCCCACTCGGCGAAGCGCTCTTCGAACTCCAGCACCCGCAACCCCTGGGCCAGCCGTCCGGAGTTCAACACCTCTAAGAGGGCCTGTCGGGTCTCTTCGTCGAACAACGGGCGAGCCATCGGGATTTTCACGGTTGCGCTCGTCGGTGCAGAGATAGCCTGGTGGAGGGATCTGCCAGATCCGGATAACACGGCTGGTTCGCTCCCGGCCGGTGATTCTGGCCTCCACTGTAAACGTAGGGAGTTGGGAGGCTGTAAGCAGGGGGTTAGAAGGCGGTAGCCCATGCCTTCCAGCCTGCGGTGTCCCTTCGGCGGGCGGCCCCCGGCCACCTTCATCGGCACATTTGGGAGCAAGGTATCTTCGTTTCCCGGTTTTCTAACTAACCCCTCTCGTGCATCTAACCCGCGGAGGGTAACGTGGGGGATGGAGGAACGAGGATGAACATTCTGATGGCGCTCCCTTATCCGCCCTCCCGCATCCGGATCCGGCCCTTTGGGTTCCTGCAAGCGCTGGCCCGCCGAGGTCATCGGATCCGCGTGCTGGCGGTGCAGCCCCCGGAAGATCGCGATGCGGATCTGGCCCCGATGCGGCGCCTGGGGGTGGAGATCCACTGCTTTCCTCTTTCACGGGGAAGAACCCTCTGGAACGCCGGGTGGGCCTGGATACGGGGCGGGCCCCTCCAGGCAGGGTATGCCGATCATCCCGGGCTGCGCGAAGCGTTGCGGCAGAGCCTTCGGGAGCCGTGGGATGCCGTGCATATTGAGCACCTGCGGGGTGCTGGATTCGCTCGCGAGATCCCGGCCGACCGCCTGGTGTTCGACGCCGTCGACAGCATCACCCGCCTCTTCGAGCAGGCGCGGGCGATGGCACCGGGGCGCCTGACCCGGTGGCTGGCGCGGCTGGAGCTGGCCCGAACCCGACAGCTGGAAGCCGGGTGGTTATCCACATTCCCTCGCATCGTCGTGACCTCAGAGGAAGACGCGGCGGCTTTGCGTCGTCTGGCTCCAAATGGCCAGGCCTCATTCACCGTTATCCCGAACGGAGTGGATCTGGAGTTCTTCCAGCCATGGGCAGTCCCGCGGGATCCGGCCACCCTGATCTTCACCGGGAAGATGAGCTATCACGCGAACGTGGCGGCTGCCCTGGATCTCATCGGGGAAATCATGCCGCGGATCTGGGCGCGACGGCCGGAGGTCCGGCTGTGGATCGTCGGGCGGAATCCCCCGTCCCGCCTGCGCCGGGCGGCGCGGGATCCTCGGGTGGAGATCCTCGGGACGGTTCCCGATCTCCGGCCGTATTTGGCGCGGGCGACGCTGGCCGTGTGCCCTCTGCGATACGCGGTGGGAATTCAGAACAAGGTCCTGGAGGCCATGGCCATGGGGACGCCGGTGGTGGCCACGCCGCCCGTGCTGGGAGGGCTTCGGGCGATCCCCGGGCAGGATCTGGTGGTGGCGGAAGGTCCAGAGGCGTTTGCGGAGGCGGTGCTGAGGTTGCTGGACGCTCCGGCCCAGCGGTCGGCCATGGGAGCGGCAGGTCGGGCCTACGTGGAGCAGCATCATCGCTGGGAGGCGCTGGTGGAACGGCTGGAGGAAGTGTATGCCGCAAGCCCGGTTTCCGGGGGATCTTCAGGCTGAGGGATCCCAGATAATGGCCAAGGGGATGCATCGCTGGATCGATCGGACGCCGGTTGATGCTCCCATCCGAATGGCAGGCCTTTGAGGACCTGGAGGATATCCCCTCGGCGCGCCCTCCAGGCCCTCGAGCTCCCTTCTTCCCCCACGGCCTTTGAGAATTGTGGAGAGGGGGGATCGAGGCGATCCTCGCGATCCCTTGAAAGCGAGGGATACAGGAATGAAGCCAGGCCTCGCCCCAACCATCCTCTCTTACGGAACCACAATGATCACGCCTCTCATCTTCTGGGCACGCATAGATACCGGTATTCGCCACTCCGCTCCCAGAAGCGACCCCAGCGTGAGGACGATGATCGCTCTTTTCATTGAACCGCTTCTTGGAGGCTGATCTTCTGGAGCGAGGAAAAGTCCGGTTCAGTCTTCGATCCCCCTTGTCAGCACTTCCAGGAGGTTGTTCGGGGTCAAAGGGGGACCAGCCCGTTCGCCGTATAAGTGAAAGAGATTGGCCATGTTGTAAGCCTGGGGAGGAGAATAGGGGGGAGAGGCAAGATCTAAACGGAGAAAGCGTTGGATCATCTCGATGGAGAAAGAGAGATGAAACATAGCGCTTTTAAGCGATCCTCAGAGGGAACAAGGCTGTGGGGAATCTGGATCGGCGCCCTGGGGTGTTTCGTGCTGGCGGCCGCCACGGGGGTCCTGTTCCGCTATGGGATGCTGGCAGGTCTCCCCGCAGGCCTCTCGCTGGGGAACCTCCGGCACGCGCACTCTCACCTGATGTATTTCGGATGGGTCACGCCCGCGCTGATGGCGATGATCGTTCTCCATATGGTTAGGGGGCGGATCCCATCCAGCGTGGTCTGGATCCCATGGATCACGCTCCTCCTGGGCCTGGCGGCTTACGTTCCTTTCCTGCTTTACGGGTATCAGCCGGTTGAGTGGGCTGGGAGGCGGCTCCCGCTGGCCACGATGGCTGCGGGCCTGAACATCTTCGCCTGGTATGCGTATGGAGTGGTTTACTTCCGCTGGACCCGTCGGTTCGATCATCCCGCCCGGCCGTGGTGGGATCTCGCGGTATCCTTCCTGATCCTCTCCTCGCTGGGGGCGTGGGGACGGGCAGGCCTAACGATCTTCCGGATTGAGGATCCGTTCTGGGAGAGTGCTACCGTCCATTTCTTCCTCTATCTGTTTGCGGATGGCTGGCTCATCCTCGCTCTGATCGGCCTGGCTGGGGTAAGGGATCCCCAGATCTTCCGTGCGCTTCCCCGATGGAGCTGGTGGGCGCTAGCTTTGGGCACGCCGTGGGCTTTCCTGTCGCTGATGCCGCCAACGGAGGTCCCCTGGGCGTTACGGCTCCTGGCGGGGGTCGGTGGCGGGGCGGCGGCGCTGGCTCTCGGGATGATAGGGCTTCGATTTTTCCGAACGGCGCCGCTGGAATGGCGCGTTCCTCTTGTTTTCCTGGGAATGTGCGCGCTGGCCAAACTGGGGTTCAGTGTGCCCCCCCTCGCCTCCTGGGCGCTGGAAGTGGAGCTTCGAATCCCTTATCTTCACCTGCTGCTTTTGGGGTTCGTCACCCTGGGGCTGATGGCCGGTGCCCGCCAGGTCTGGGGAGCGCACGCGGCCCCCTGGCTTTCCGCGATGTTCCCCGCGGTCGGTCTGATGATGCTCTCCCTGGTTCCACTAACCGGCCTCTGGCCATCGGCTTGGAGCGGACGGTGGGTCCTGGTGGCCGCCATGGTCGGCGCTCTGTTTCCATTCCTGATCGCCCTGGGGATGTTTGGGCGGATCCTCTGGGTTGAGGGATTTCAACGGGGGCTGCTATTGGGTTCCAGCAATCCGGGAATGGAGGTGCGTGATGGACAAGGAAGCTAAGGAGCTTCGGGAAATGCTCATGCACATGACCATACAGGAGATCCTGGATCAGGATCCGGAGGCGGCAGCGATCTTTGAGGAATATGGGATCTATGAGATCGAGGTCACCTGCACAAAGGAGATGGAGGAGCTCTTGGAGGACGCCGCAGCGATCTGCGGGTTCGATCTGGAGGAGACGCTGGATCGGCTGGCCACCCGCTGGGCGGAGCGTATCGTTCCAAACAGCACGTAAGCAGCGTTACCGCTTCACCCGATCAATGGGGCCGCCTGCAACGATGGCTGAGGTGCCCTCGTCCCATAGATTACGAGGGCGTGCATCGCGTCCTGGCTCCCTGGCAATCTTACGCCAGACTGGTGTATTTTCATCTGTTGCCGAAAGGACTGGACGAGCGGAGGCTCCTGGAAGCGGAGGGGCATAAGGTTTTGCCTTTCGATTCGCGCTTGGTGGACAGCGCGGCTTATCCCCCTGGCTGCCCTGAAGGGAGGTGACTGCCATGATTAAGGTCAAGCGAGTCTACGATCCGGTGGGGCCGGACGATGGGAAGCGGTTCCTGGTGGAGCGGCTGTGGCCACGGGGGATGAAGAAGGAGGCCCTGCAGATGGATGGCTGGCTGAGGGAGGTGGCGCCCAGCGATCGGCTGCGGCGGTGGTTTAGCCATGATCCGAAGAAATGGGAGGAGTTCCGCCGGCGCTACTTTGCAGAACTGGAGGCCCATCCGGAGGCCTGGCGGCCGCTCCTGGACGCGGCCCGTGCGGGCAACGTCACGCTTCTGTTCAGCGCCCGGGACGTTGTCCACAACAACGCGGTGGCTCTCCGGGAGTTCCTCGAGAAGGAATTGAAGCGCTGAAGCGCCCCATTCTCCTTCCCCGCTGCCCGAAGGGCGGCGGGGAAAGGGAAAAAGAAGGTAATTCGGACCGTCTAAGGCGCGGATTTTATTTAGCGCCCTCTCCTGGAAGGATCAATCGCACTACCCGTTCATAGAACAGATAATCCCATGCCCATCCGGAGAGGACCACTAAACGGTTCCGCAGGCCGATCAGGCGCACCAGGTGCACCCCGAGCCACAAGAGCCAGGCCGGGAAGCCGGTGAAGGCGCGCCCGAACACATGGGCCACAGCGGCGTTCCGCCCCAGGGTGACCAGTGTGCCGGGATCCCGGTAGTGGAAGGGCTCGGGCAGACGGCCCCGCAGGGCCCGCAGGATATTCCGGGCGGCCCGTTCGCCTTGCTGGATCGCTACCGGGGCGACCATCGGCAGCTTCCCGGATCCTTCCGGGAGGGCCAGATCTCCGATCACGTAGATCTCTGGATGCCCGGGCACCTGAAGGGTGGAAGCCACCCGGACCCGTCCTCCAGGTCCTGCAGGAAGCCCGATGGCCTCCCCCAGCGGGTTCCCCCTTACACCGGCTGTCCACACCACTGTTCCCGCCTCGATAATGGTTCCATCCTTCAATCGCACGCGTTCCGGCTCTACGGCCTCCACCGTGGCCCGCAGCCGGACCTCCACCCCCAGCCGGCGGAGGCGGGCGGCCGCATAAACCCGCAACGGATCGGGCAGGCCAGGCAACAATCCCTCCATCGCCTCCAGGAGAATCACACGAACTTCCCGGAAGTCCAGTCTGGGGAAATCCCTTCGGAGAGGGCGAGCGATGAGCTCCGCCAGGGCACCGGCGAATTCCACTCCGGTCGGCCCGCCGCCGACGATCGTGAACGTCAGCAGCCGGCGTCGCTGGAACGGATCCGGTTCCCGAGCCGCCCGTTCGAAAGCGGCCAGGATATGGTTGCGCAGCGCGATGGCCTGATCCAGGTTCTTCAGGAAGAAGGCATGCTCGACGACCCCTGGCACGCCAAAGGTATGTTCCACACTGCCTGGGGCCAGGATCAGAAAGTCATAATGGATGGGTGAGCCGTCCGTCTCCAGCTGACGGGCTTCCGGGTCGATCCCCCGGATTTCGGCCATTTCAAACTCGACATTGGGGAACCGGCGCAGGAGCCCCCGGATGGGGAAGGCGATGGCCTCCGGCTCGATCTCAGCGGCGGCGACCTGATAGAGCAGGGGGAGGAAGGTGTGGTGGTTCCGCCGGTCCACCAACAACACCTCCACGGGCTCGAAGGCCAGGGTCCGCACCGCCCATAGCCCCCCGAACCCTGCGCCTACCACGACCACTCGCGGCCGATCCCGTCTGGCCATGGTGCCCTCCGTTCCTCGGGGTTTCACGCCCTATCCGGCGATCCAAGCGGCAGTTGGAAGCCCATCGAGCACATCGCTTATCTTAACAGACGTTCGATCTCCGAGGGTGTGCAAGCAGGCCGTTGAGGACCAGGGGGCCTCCATGCCGTTACGGATGCGGTTCCCGCTGATGCTGATTGGAATTCTGGCGCTGCTGGTGGGTCTGTGGGCGGGCTGGATTCGGATGGGGTGGGCATTTCCCCGACCCAACCTGGCCTGGCCGGGAGCCCATGGCGCGCTGATGATCTCCGGCTTCCTGGGCACGCTGATCACCCTGGAGCGGGCCATCGTCGGCCCTCGCTGGGTCTGGGGGGCGCCGATCCTGGCCGCCCTGGGGAGCCTTACCCTGCTCCTGATGCCTCCGACGAACGGGAGCGCCGTCCTGTTCCTGGGCAGCGCGTTGGTGCTGGCGGCGCTCTTTGTCCACGCCGCCCGGCGTCGTATGGATCCAGCCATCCTGGTCCTGGGGTTCGGTGCTATGGCGTGGGGGATCGGCCAGCTGATCTGGCTGGGGAGCGATTCGCTGGCGAAAGCCACGCCGTGGTGGACCGCGTTTCTGGTGCTGACCATTGTGGGGGAGCGGTTGGAGCTCGCGCAGGTGATCCCTCGAGGGCGGGGGATGATCGGATCCTTCTGGGCTGGCGTGGGGCTGGTGCTCTTTGGGCTGATCCTCAGCCTGTTCCTTCCCGCGTGGGGACAGCGAGTTCTGGGATTGGGGTGGTTGGCCCTGGCGGCTTGGCTCGCCCATTATGACATCGCCCGCCGCACCGTGCGTCAGCACGGGCTGGTGCGTTATCTCGCGCTCTGCATGCTGGCCGGCTACCTCTGGCTGGGGATCGGTGGGGGGCTGGAATGGCTCCCCGGTGAAGCCACGGCAGGGCCATTATATGATGCGCGGTTGCATGCGGTGCTGATTGGATTCGTGTTCTCGATGATCTTCGGCCATGCGCTGATCATCTTCCCGGCCGTCCTCCGGGTCAACCCTGTCTTCTCCTCCACGCTTTACCTGCCCCTCGTCCTCCTGCACCTTTCCCTGGTTGTCCGTCTGATCGGGGATCTTGGAGGGATCTTTGAGGTCCGCCGCTGGGGCGGCTTATTGAACGGCGTGGCGATCCTGCTGTTTCTGACCCTGATCCTTCGAGGGATTCGGGCAGGTCGAAAAGCC
Organism: Thermoflexus sp.; assembly: GCF_025055495.1. Lineage (GTDB taxonomy): Bacteria > Chloroflexota > Anaerolineae > Thermoflexales > Thermoflexaceae > Thermoflexus. Next base: position 25,681 of record NZ_JANWXB010000353.1, read on the forward strand.
TCGCCCGGCCCATTGGCGGCTTCTTCAGAAGACCTGAGGCTTGGTGGCTGGACGGATCGCTGAGGACAGCTCGCCAGCCTCCAAACCTCTGCCTTCCTCCCAGGAGCCAGCAGCGCTGGTTCAACCCGTGCATGGGTGGAGCGGGCACCTTCAATGTCCGCTCCACCATCGCTAAACCTCCAAGCCCAATGAACCACTTGGGATCTCCGTTCACCCCGGATGAGGAGATCACTTCTCTGCTCTCCCTTGATGAAAATCCCGGCGGGGCGATGAATCGAATGGGGGCCCTCACAAGGCGAGATCATGGGGATCCACAGAGGGCTGGCATGTGCCGCTCCGGTCAACGGATGGGGAGGGTGGCCGGGCTTCAATGGGCCGGGCGGGATTCGAACCCGCACGGGTTTTCCCCACGTGGTCCTAAGCCACGCGCGTCTGCCAGTTCCGCCACCGGCCCGTTAGGCTTGTTGGGTAATTGGCGAGGAGGGACTTCCAGGGCTAGGAGGGCCGCCGCTGCATAGCGCCTATAATATTATACTCTTTTGCTTCAAGCTCAAAGCCTTTCCGGAATCCCAAACGAAGAACTCTTTCCGGACCTCTCAGGCAGGGGCTCGCGGTGAAAATCCTCGTGGATTTGTGCATCCCTCCGATGGAAGATAAAATCCTGAAGGCTTTTAGAGTTCAAGTTACGCTCAGGAGCGGAGGGGAACGGGATGCCAGTGGTCCTCCTGCTGGATATCGATGATGTGCTGGTTCTCCCGGTGGGGTATAAGCGAGGGATTCCGGCGACGCTCGAGACGTTCACCCGGCGTCTGGGATGGGAGATCCCCATGCCGACGGAGGCGGACATCGAGTGGTTTGAGGCCTCGGGGGTGACCAGTGAGTGGGATTCCACTGCCATCTGTCTGGCCGGGCTGTTGCTAGAGGCTGCGCGCCTCGATGAGCATTGGATTGTCCCGGACTTTGAGGAGGCGATGGCTCGCCTAGCAGCCCGGGCGCTGGATAGCGCCCAGATCCGTCCGAACTACGTGGCCTGGGTGAAAGCTGCTGGCGAGGCGGCGCAACCAGGGGAACGCCCTTCCCAGGCGGCATGGCAGCTCTGGCGCCGCGAAGCATTGCCCCAGCTCCCGCGCCCTGAGGCCCTGGAGGCTCTGCTGAAGATCCTGCTGGCGAATACCCATCACCTGTCGTGCCCGACCACGGCGGTTTTCCAGACATGGATGGTTGGAAGCCGGGCCTATCAGGAGGCTTATGGCCGGCCCGCTCCTATCGAAGTGACTCGGGGATTGCTGGAGGAGGACCGGCCGTTGCTAACCCGCGAGGGGGCTCGGGCGCTCATCCATGTCTGGTATGAAGGGCGTCTGGCCCCTGCGTTCTATACCTTGCGACCTTCCCGCCCGCCCCTGAAGGAGCCCGCGCCTCCTCGACCTGTTTATTCCCCTGAGGCGGAGCTGGCTGCCCGACAGATTGGGCTGGAGGACTGGCCGCCCGTCGGACTGGGCCGCCTCTTCTGGCTGGCGGAGACCGTGGGGTTGCAGGAGAATCCGAGCAAACCCCACTTGATCCACGGGATGGCTGCCTTCGCCTCCGCCATTGCCTCCGTGGATGGGATCCCAGAACCCCATGCGCTTCAAAGCGCTTATGAGACCCTGCAAATCGGGACGTTGATCGGGCCTCTGGCGGAGTGGGCGGAATTTCCCTGGCACGTGGTGCTG
>NZ_JANWXB010000345.1 GCF_025055495.1 Thermoflexus sp.
AAAACCCTTTGGGGGCGGGTCTGGCTGTTGTCCAAAAAATTTTTTTGGGTTTGGGGGGGGGCCCCCCCCCCCCCGCCCAGCCCCGAAAACCCCCAGATCGAAGATGGACGAAGCTCGAATGGAACAGACGATGGACGAAGAAGCGCTGCTCGATGCGTATTCCCAGACGGTGATCCGTGTGGTGGAGCAGGTGGGCCCGGCGGTGGTGAGCATCCGGGCCCGCGGGGCTCCTCGGAGGCGCCAGGCGGTGGAACCGATGGGATCCGGTTTCTTCATCACCCCGGATGGCTACCTCCTGACCAACAGCCACGTGATCCGCCCCATCCGGGATCCGGAGGTGACGTTGATCGACGGCCGTGTCTTCCCCGCCCGCCTTATCGGTGAGGATCCTTACACGGATCTGGCGGTGTTGCGGGTGGAGCGCGGGGAGAACTTCCCCGCCGCGCGGCTGGGGGATTCCTCCCGTCTGCGCCTGGGGCAGCTGGTGGTCGCCATCGGCAACCCCCTGGGCTTCCATTTCACTGTGTCCGCCGGGATCATCAGCGGCCTGGGGCGAGCGCTGTATGGCCCCGGGGGGCAGGTGATTGAAGACATCATCCAGACCGACGCCGCCCTCAATCCTGGCAACTCCGGCGGCCCCCTGGTGGACAGCCGGGGTCGGGTGATCGGCGTTTGCGTGGCCACGATCCTGGGGGCGGAGAACATCGCCTTCGCCATCCCCAGCCACACCGCGGAATGGGTCGCCGCGTTGCTGATCAAAGAAGGGCGCATCCGCCGCGCCTATCTGGGCATCGTGGTCCAGTCCCGTCCGATCTCCGGGCCCTCCCCGGCCACCGGCCTGGAGATCCTGGAGGTGGACCCGCGGGGGCCAGCGGCTCGGGCCGGGCTTCAAGAAGGAGACATTTTGGTTCGAATCGGGGAGCAATCCATCCACAGCCTGGGAGAGCTGCACCGGTTCCTGGCTCACTGGCCGCCGGGACGCCCGGTGGAGGTCCAGGTGATGCGGCAGAATCAGCCTCGGACGCTCGTGGTAACCCCCGGAGAAGCGCCCAGGCCCCAGCGGTGAGCAGGAGCGGATCGATGGAGCCGACTCGGCCCGTCCTCTCCTCGAAGCTCTGGAATACGTCCCCCTGGGGGGAAGGGTGGCATCTGCCCGCGCCTTATCGCTTCCTGGATCTTCGTGGGTCGCACCGCCAGATCGGGGAAGCGTTGGGCCTTCTCGGCCCGCCCTTCCGTCGTCCCCCCTGGTGGCCTCCCCCTCCGGATCTGGCCTTTGCGAAGGCCTGTCGTCAGCAGGTGGCGCGCTGGCACCCAGCCTTACTGGACGAATACGAGGGCTATGCCGCCGCCCAGGGGCTGGATCCGGATTTCCTGTGGCAGCAGATCAGTCGCACTTCCCTTCGATCCCGCCCCTTCGCCTGCTCGGCGGTTGTGTGGCGGGAGCCCGGCGGCCTCTGGGTTGGGCGGAACTACGACTTCCGGCCCGTCCAGCAGATCCGCGATCTGGTCCGGCTTTGGCCCCGCGACGGCCTGGCCTCCCTGGGGATGATGGGCAGCGTCCCGGGCGGGCGATATGATGGGGTGAACGAGGCGGGACTGTTCGTGTCGCTGCATGCGGTGATGGCGGACACGCCGCCTCCCCGACCGGGGATCCCATTCCATCTGATCCCGCGCGTCCTGCTGGAGCGCTATCGCTCCGCAGAGGAAGCGGTGGAGGCCCTGCTCCGGATGCCCCACATCCTGCCGATGAACGTCCTGGTCGCAGATCCCCATCGCGCTTATGTGGTGGAAGTCCATCCGGCGGTCGTCGCCGTGCGGGAGCTGGAGGACGGCGTCCTGGCGGTGACCAACCACTACGAGCATCCGATGACGCAGCCTTTTCGTGGGCGTCGGGATCTGGGGCCATCGGTCCGTCGAAAGGAGCGGCTGGAACGCTGGGTGATGATGGGCTCGGGATCGCCCCGGGAACGCCTCCGGGAGGCCCTAAGCGACCACGAGGCACCGATCTGCGGTCACCGTCCCGGATTCACCACCCTGTGGTCCCTGATCGCTGATCTGAACCAACGACGGATCGAATACGCGCTGGGCTCCCCGTGTCGTGCTCCCTTCGTTCCGTTTCCGTGGCCGGGGGGCTGAACCCCCGGCGCCATCCTAGGCGCGGTCACCAACGCAAAGGGGAAGGGTCGCCTTCCAGCGAAAGGACCGGCTTCAGGTTCCCCCTTCGCCTCAGCGTGCGCACATCTCTTTAAAGGAAGGCCATCGATCCGGTCCCCCGTTTGCGCTGGCAGACGGTAGCAAAAATGGTATGATAATAAAAACCTGCCTCCCCGTGGGGAGGAGCCTGAGCGCCATGGAAGGGAGAGGCCTGGATTCCCTGGTTCGGTCGCACCTGATCCGTCGGGTGCGCGAGGGCCTGGCGGAAGGGCCTGTATGGATCGCCGCACCGCCGGGCTACGGGAAGACGATGCTGCTTCGACGCCTGGAGTACGATCTGCCTGGCAGCCGTTACCTTCCACTTCGCTCTTCCGTGATCGATCCTCAGCACCTGCGGGAGACGCTGGCCACCGCCGAGGGGGTGAGCGTCTTCCTTTTGGATGATCTGCACCAGCTTGCGGAGGGTCCCGAGGCCCTCGAGGAGCTGGCCCGCATGATCGCCCGGAATCCCCGGGGCTGGGTGGCAGGCGGCCGCTGGATCCCGGAGCGGCTCACGAAGGGGTCGTTCCCCCAAACCTGGCTCACGGAGGAGGATCTGGCCTTCTCCCCGGAGGAGATCGCGCGGATCCTCGGAGTGTCCCGGGAGCAGGCCCAGCGACTGCACGCGCGAACCCGTGGCTGGCCGATGGCCATCGCCCTGCTGGCCCAATCCGACGCAGGATCCTCGCCTATGGAACGATGGCCCCAGGCGCAGGATCGGCTGTTCGCGGAGCTCGCCCGCTCGCTCCTGAGCGCTCTCCCCGAAGACCTCCGGCGCTTCCTCTTTCGAACGGCCGTTCCCTTCTCATTCAACATCGACCTGGCTGCAACCCTGCTGGAGGACCGGCCGAGCCTTCGAGCGCAGATCCCTCGACTGCTGGACGAGGTCCGCAGGCGAAGATTGTTTCTGGAACCGGCTGGCCCGAGCGGCTGGTGGCGTTACCACGAACTGTTCCGCGAGTTTCTCCTGCGTCACGCTCCGGAAACCCCCTCTGTGGCCTTCGCCCGGACCGTGCAGTGGTTTGAGGAGCAGGGCGACTTGGAGAATGCGGTGGAACACGCCCTGGCCGGCGAGCTGGAGGAGAAAGCCCTTCAGTTGCTACGGAGGCTGCCCGATGACTGGATCTGGCGTCATGGCCGCCAGTGGACGTTCCGCCGCTGGGTGCTGAGCCTGGGGGAGCCGGTGCGCCGGAAGGCGCCCGACTTGTTGCTGCGCGTCGGGAAGGAGATCCACCGGGCTGGCCGTTGGGAGGAAGGGCGGTCGATCCTGCGTCAGGCGCTCCAGCTGGCGGATGAGGCGAACGACCGGGAGCTTCGCCTGCGGGCCGCGCTGGCGCTGGCTTCTGCCTTCTGTGTCGAGGGGCAGTTTCGGGAAAGCCTGGCCTGGAGCCTCGAGGGGCTTTCCGAGGCTTCCGCCGCTGAACTCCGGATGCGCCTGCTGAAGACGGCCGCGGACGCTTGCGCCGGGCTGGGCCGATTCGGCGAGGCGCGCCGGTTTTACCGGGAGGCCCTATCGATCGCGGAGCGCCGAGGGGATCCCCATCATCCGTTCTTCCTCCGCCATAACCTGGCCGTTGGGGTGGAGATCGCCGCCGGGCGTTTTGCGGAAGCCCAGCGGCTGCTGCAGGCCAACCGGCCCTACTACGAAGATCGGCCGGCTCAGCGGATCACCCATCTCCTCGGATGGGCGATCCTCTTTGTCGAGACCGGAAACTGGAGGCGCCTGGAGGAGGTTCTGGCCGAGATCGAGGCGCTGGAACAGGCGATCGAGGCCGGGCAGGCCAGCAACGAGTTCTGGTTCTGGTGGTGTCGGGCGATGGGGGCCATCGGCCTCGGGAACGGGGAGGCCGCCGCTCGGGCCCTGGAACGGGCCGGCGAGCTCGCCCGAGGGCATCCGGAGCGTGAGGGGGGGCTGGCCCAGGCCCAGGCCTGGTGGGCGCGGCGCCGGGAGGATCCCGAGGCGGCGATCCGGATCGCGGAGCAGGCCCTTCCCCGGCTCCGGGAGGCTCCGTTGGCCCGCGCGCTGGTGGCGCTGGAGCGAGATCTGGCCGCCTGGGCCGCCGGACGGCCCTCGTTGCATGAGGCCACCCGAAGCCTGATCCCGATGCGGGCCGGTGCCTCCTTGATCCGCCTCCGGGCGCTGATGGCGCTGTGCGCGCACCGCGCTGGGGATCCCCGCTGGACCCGACACGCGGGCGCGGCGCTCCGGGGGTTGCGCCGGCCGGACGCGGAGGGGATCCTGACGCATCGGGATCCCGAGCTGGGCCGGGATTTCTGGATGCTGTGTCTGGAAGAGGGGATCGCGGAAGCGCAAGTCCTCCGAGCACTCGGAACCTTGCGCCCGCTTCCCCAACTGGAGCGATCGCTGGGGCATCCGAAGCCCGCGGTTCGAATCCGAGCGGCCCAGGCCATGGCGGCGACCGGCGACGAGCGGGCGATGCCCTTACTATTCCGTGCGATGGGCCGGGAGCGCCATCCAGAGGTCCGCCAGGTTCTCCGCGCAAGCGTGCAGGCGCTGGAAGCCCTTCCGCCCCCGCCGCTGGAGATCCGGCTGATGGGAGGATTTGAAGCGCGGCGGGGTGGCCAACCCATCCCTGAATCCGCGTGGCCACGGCCGGCCGTCGCCCGGCTCCTGCAATACTTCGCCCTGCACCGGCGCGAGTGGCTGACCCGGGAGCGGATCCTGGAGGACCTCTGGCCCGAACGGGATCTGGAGGAAGCCGAGGGGATCTTCCGCCGGCTGTTCTCGTGGCTGCACCAGGTGCTGGAGCCGGCCATGCGCCCGAAGGGGCCGTTCCGCTATTTCCGGCTGGAGGGGGAGAGCGTTCTCTTCGATCCCTACGATGTGGTGCGGGTGGATGCGGAGCTCTTCGAGGCAGAGGTGCGTCGCCGGCTCGCCGCCCGGCCGATCCCGGCCGACGAGCTGGAGGCCTTCGCCGGGCAGCTTGCCCGGTGGGCTCCGCTGCTTCCAGGAAGCCCGTATGAGCCGTGGCTGATCCCGCATCAGGAGCGGCTGCGCGCGCTGTATGTAGAAGGCGCGCACGTGCTGGCCGAAGAATATCTGGCCCTCAGCCGACCGGCGGAGGCCATTGTATGGGCGGAACGGGCGATCTCGGAAGCGCCGTGGATGGAGGAGAGCTATCAGATCCTGATGCGGGCGTGGGCCCGCATGGGGCTACGGGGCCAGGCGCTGAAGGTTTACGAGCAGGCGGTGGAAGCCCTCCGCCGGGAGCTGCGGGCGGAGCCCGCCCCGCTCACCCGTTGGCTGGCGCAGCGCCTGCAGCGGGGGGAGCCGATATGAAACCGTCGCGTGGCGATCCGGCCCGCGCTCCCGTGCCTGCTGTCAGGCGGCGCCGTTTTGTTCCGATCTTGTTCCCGCGCTTGGGGTATCCTGTCCGTGCACAACCGACCACCCTGGGCGCGAGGTCCGGCCATGACGATTTCAGAACCCTCTCCTCGACCTCATGGCGTGCGCGTCTATATCCTGCGCCTGCGATACGAGCCGGATGGCCGGATGCACGGCCACCTCACCGACCCCGTGAGCATGAGGCGATGGACCTTCGAGGAATTCGAGGGGCTCCGAAAGATCCTGGAGGAAATCGAAGGCAGGCAACAGCCGCCCGGCACGCCATAGCCCCGATGGCCTTTCGCTCGGGGGGCAACTGATGAACGGTAGCGGGTGTGTCGTTCCGCAAGCCGAAGCCATTTCTCCAACATCCTCTATGCTTCGGCCCAGCGCCGCAGCTCGGCCCGCAGGCGCTCGATCTCCCCCTCCCAGCGCGCCTCCCCCAGCGCCGCCCGCTGGTGCTTCCGGAAGGCCAGCTCCGCCGCGGCATGGTGTAGCCGCCCCAGCCGCCGGAACCCCTCCAGGTCCCCCCGCAGCAGCGCCCGCAGGCGGGATCCGAGGCGCGCCGTGAAGGAGCCACACTCCCGATACACCGGCTCGGGCAACCGGCCGGCCTCCACCTCCTCGCGCAGATACATCCGGATCCACTGGCGCTCCCGGAAGAGGCCGTAGACTGCGATCCCGAAGATCAGCAACACGCCCATCCAGGACGCCGGCAGCCAGAGCAGGCACGGCAGCACGGATTGGGTCGCCTCGGTCAGGGTAGCGATCGTATTGTGCAGGGCGTGAAAGGCCATCGCCCCGCCCAGCCCCAGCATAGGCGCGGCCATCTTCACCGCGGCCGAACGCGAGAGGCGGGCCGCCGCAAACCCCATCCCCGTCAGGGCCGTCCAGGCGGCGTGGTTGAGGCCGAAGAAGATCGCCCGCGCGACGAAGTTGGCGAACATCCCTGCTAGTCCCCCCGCTGCGGCCGCGCCGATGAAATACAGGACGTTTTCCGTGGCCGCGAAGCCGAAGCCCACCAGGGAGCCATACAGGAAGCCGTCGTAGAGGCTGTCGATCTCCCGCCGGTAAATCAGGAACAGGAGCAGCACAAAGGCCCCCTTGAACAGCTCCTCGGTGATCGGCGCTGCGATGATCGCGGAGAGCGCTCCGCCGGCCCGCTCACCCGCCACGGCCCCGAAGACGGCGGCCATGGGGAGCTGCGCGCAGATCGAGAGCAGGACGGTGGGCAAGCTTCCCCACAGAAAGGCTGCTCCCATCAGCCAGAGGGGCTCCTTTTCAAAGCGGTCGAACCACCACACAAAGAGCGCGTAGAGAACCATCGGCCCGAACGCCAGGAAAGGGATAAAGCACAGCGCCATGATCGGGAATCCGTTCTGACCCTCCATCGTCCCTGTTCCTCCAGAGGATTGAGCAGGCAGGCTGAACACCGGACACGCAGAAAGGCGTTTGTCTGCACCCCCAACAGACATCGGATGCTTTGAGGCAAGGATCCGCTTCTTGTCCTCCCTACATTAGCTGTCGCAACAGCTCTCGCAGGCGCTGGATCTCCGCCTCTTCCCCTTTCTCCTTTAGGGCCATCTGCCGGTGCTTGCGAAAGGCGATCTCCGCGATCGTCTGGATCTGCAGGCCCCGCCGTCGCCAGGCGGCGATGTCTCCGCGCAGCAACGGCTCCCAGCGGTAGGTCAGTCGACCCGTCGGGGAGCGCAGGGTCTCGTACAGCGCCGCTGGCACCAGGCCCTGTTGCGCCTCCTCCGCCAGATAGCGAGCGATCCACGCGCTCTCCCGCGACATCCCGTAGATCACCAGGCCGATCATCAGCAGGATCCCCGACCCGTAAATCGCGGCCTGCAGCCCGGCCAGGCCCGGGTTCCAGATCGCGGGGATCAGGCTTAGATCGCGCAGGATGTGGAATCCGATCGCCGCCGCCACGCCCAGGATCGGCCAGGCCCAGCGCAAGCCCCCCCGGCTCAGCCGGGCGGCGGCAAACCCCATCCCGATCCACCCGGTGAAGAAGGCGTGCGCCAGGCCCAGGAAGAATGTCCGCTCGACCGCCCCGGCGATCCCCCACTGCCGCGCCGGCGCCGAGAGGACGGTGTCGGCGAAGGCGAAGCCGAAGCCTACCAGGGATCCGTAAAAGAAGCCGTCGTAGAGGCTGTCGATCTCCCGGCGATACAGGAGGAAGAGGCCCAGGAGGAACAGGCCCTTGGCCATCTCCTCCGCCGCCGGCAGCAGGAGGGCATTCCCCCAGATCGGGCCCGTCGGGCCGGGGAACATCCCCTCGCTGAGCGCCAGCAGGGTCGGGCGGATCAGGGCCGTCAGCACCATCGCCGGGAGGCTGCCCCAGAACAGCGCGGCGCCGATCAGATGCACCGGCTCCTTTTCGTAGCGATCCAGCCACCACCCCAGCAGGACGTAGATCCCCGTGGCGATCACCGCCCCGATCGCCGCCAGCCCGATCGCTCCCACCGCTTGAACAGCCATAGATCCCTCCTTTATTGCGCCTGGTAAATGAAGACGTAGAGCCATGCGTAGTTCTGGGTCTGGACGATATACCCTGCGAACTTCAATATCCCGTTTTCGTGATATGCTTCGAAGACCAGGGTGCTGGTGCTGTGGCTGACATATCCCGGCTCGTTCACCACCCCATCCTGGTCGAAATCCGTATCGATCCGCGCGAACTGGAATGGGGAATAGATCGGTTGCAAGCCCTGTTCGGCGACCATCACGCCCTGGAAGGCCTGCACGTTCGGGAAGAAGGGGCACGGGAAGAGGGTATAGCCCGGCTGATCGATCAGGCCGCAGCTTGCATCCACGCGCAGGGCCACCCCGCCCGTTTGCACGATGAATGTGCCGTCCCCCTGGGGTGCCACCTGGAAGACCTCCCCGGGACCCAGCTCACGGCACTGGTTCGTGTTCAGGTCGCACGTGTATCCCCCCACCCGGGCCAGCGTCCAGACCTGACCGGCGGGTCCCGGCTGCGGGCCCGCCTGAGGTCCCTGAGGTCCCGTCCCAGCGCCAGGGCCAGATGGCGGCCCTTCCTGAGGCCCCGGACCCGTGCCGGGGCCCGGCTGTGGGCCCGACCCTGGTTGGAGCGCAGGCACCGGTGTCCCCGGTCGAGCGACCGGCCCCGGGGTGCCCCGGGCTGCACTCGAAGAGTCGGAGAAGAAGAGCCGGATCGTCAGCCCGCAGAACAGCAATCCCACACAGGCGATCCCGATCAACGCCAGACCAGCGCAACCGCCGCCGATGGCCAGCGGCAGTCGGCTTCCCGAGCTTCCAGATTCCACGGCGCTCATCGTTTTCCTCCCTTCTTCACGTCCATCTGGACTCTTCGGGTAGGATTAGCCAGCGCTTGCTGCAGCAGACCTAAAGCATCCTCAGTCTACAGGGGCCCGTGGAACAACTTACGAACACCACAGGCCTCTATGGGTGTGAGCGCTTGCGCGCCCTGCTCCGATCGAAAGGCCGCATGGGACCATCCGCGAGCGAGCCGAACGCATGGGGTCTACCCCAGCACCGAGCCGATTCCAACCGCCCAAAGGGCGACTCCGATCCCCCATCCCAGCCACCGACGACGGGGGTGCTCGCTCCACGCCACGGGGACCGCGGCGAGCAGCGCGCCGCCCGCCAGAAGAAAGAATTCCCCCCCCAGGAAGTCGATCGCCCCCTGGGCGAAGAGCCGCTCCAGCCCGGCCGGCGCCAGCGGCAGGATCGGGAGGGGAAGGATCCAGGGGACAGCCCGGAACGCGGCCGCGCCCAGCCCGATCCAGGCCGCGTGCTGCCAGCGCGCCCATCGAGAGGCCCCCCGATCCGCGGGCCACAGGGCCGTGCCGATGCCGAAGGCCAGGGGCGGAAGCCATCGGGCCTCGAGGGGAACCAGAGACATCAGCGGCAGCATCAGCCCGTAGCCGAGCAGGAAGGGTCGGATCGCCGAGGGCGCTTCCTCGGTTCCCAGCGTCGCCCGGAGCACCAAGAAGAACAGTGTGGGCATCCCCCACACAGTCGCTCCCAGCAGCGACCAGACCGTTCCTTCGCGGATGAACCCCTCCGGATTTTCCGTAAACTGGAAGATCATCAGGGTGAGGAGGAGGAGAAGGATGGCACAGAGCCATTCCAGCAGATCCTCCGCCTCTTCGGTGAGCTCCCGCATCCCCTTGATCGGCTCCCAGAGCCAGGCGACGGCGACCAGGAACAGTGGCCACCACTGCTGCGGGATCTCCAGGTCCAGGGCCTGGAAGAACCCCTGCCAGAACATCGCCAGGAAGGCCACCGTGCCGATGGTCAGCGAGAGGTAGCGGACCCCAAAGGAAAGCGGATCCATCCGCCGGCGCATCCACAGGCCTGCCAGGCCCAGCACCAACAGCCCCCCTGCCGCCGTCCGGGCCCCTAGATAAGCATCCGCCGGCCACTCCCGCATCCAATGGCGAAAGGGCAGGTAGACCAGGGGAAGCGGATAAGGCAACGCCCACAGCAGATCCGTCCAGAACAGCGGAAGAGCGCCCAGGGCCAGCAGGATAGATAGGAACGGCAGGCCGCTGAGCAGCCGCGGATGCGTCCGGAGGATCGCCGCCCGCTGGCCCCAGAAGCGGCCCAGCTTGCCCCCTTCCTCCACCAGATTGGCGCCCAGCCACAGCCAGAGCGGCGCGCTCAACCCCCACAGCCCCGGGAGGGCGCTGCGGATGCCTTCCAGCAAGCCCTCGGAGGATCGACCCCAGGCCAGCAGATAAAGCAGCGTCAGCCCGAGCCACAGGCCCCCTCCACGGATCATCCGGGGAAGCCCCTTCCGGGGCCACATGGGGAGTATCGCCAGGACGATCCCGATGGCCATCTTCAGCGCGATGCTGAGCGTCAGGGGAATGGGAAAGTGGGGTGGGAACTGCGCCAGGGCCGCCGCCCACAGCAGGCGCCCGGGCCACCGTTCCAAGGCGGAGGCCGGGCGCGCGCGCTCGTAGAGGAACAGGGCGAGGGCAGGAAGGAGCAATGCGCCGGGAGACAGCACGCTCAGCAGCGGCGCAGCAAGGTAATACAGCGAATACAACGCCACCAGGAGCCGGAAGGCCAGCGGAAGATCGCTCGCCGTCGCCACCGATAGCGTCCACAGGAAAGGCAGCCAGAGGGCCATCAGCCCGGCCCCCAGGGGCCCGCTCAGAAAGGCCCGGAGGGTGAGGGAATCCCCGAGGAGCAGAGCCAGAAACCCGGCTCCCAACATGCCGGCGAGCAGGAGGAGCCACCCCCAGCCCCGCGGGCCCATTCGGAGCAGATCCGCGACCAGTCCGATCCCGCTCCGCTGGGATTCGTATACGAAAATCCGGGCCGCATCTCGTATGGCCCCCTGGATCTCGATCCACCAGCCGGTCATCGCAGGCCTCAATGCGGTAGGGGCGAAACATTTTTGGCCCCTACGGCGCGGTCGTCCAGATCTGAATCCGATGGTCCACGGGAACCGGCGCACCGGTCCCGAGGAGCACAGCCAGCCCGGCGCCGTCTTCCACGAACCCCAGCCCCAGCGGACGTCCGGGGAGGATCTCCCGGGCCAGCCGACGCCCGGTGGCCGTCTCCCACAGATATAACCGCCCCCGCGTATCCCCCTCGCCCATCCAGTCCGCGATCCCCGCGATCCATCGCCCGTCCGGGCTAAAGGCCAGCTGCTGCAAGGTCACCGGCAGATCCGCTCCTTCGGTCTCCTGGGGGAAATCCAGCTCCGCCTGGAGCTGAAGTGTGACGTCTCGTTCGTCGGGATTCACCTCAACCCTCCAGAGCGCCGCCCGGCCGGGAGCAAGGACCATGCCATACGTCGGATGCTCGGCCTGTTGGTTCTCGGCCACAGCCAGCGTTTGCCCGTCCGGGGAGAGGGCGATGGCGCTGATCGGCTCGAAGGCGATCGATCCCCATCCCTCACCGGCATAGGCGTCCCACACCTCCATATCCGTTTCCCCACGGGTGATCTGGAAGATCAGACGCTCATCCGCATCCATGACAAACGCATCCCCTGGCCCATAGAGCTCGAACTCGAAAGCCGGGCGTCGGCTCTCCAGATAATATCCGATCAGATGGCTTTCCGTCCCCACCAGCACCAAGGTCCCCTGGGGCGAAAAAGCCACCGCTCGAGCTTGTCCAGTGGGGAAGAAAACATGATCCACCGTCTGCGCCGTCAGGTTCAGCAATTCCACCGTCTCGCCTGTGGACACCACCAGCCAGCGGCCGTCTGGGGAGAAGGCCATGCGGTTGACCTCTACGCCTTCTTCGACAGGAAAGCGCGCCAGCTCCCGATTGGTGCGGGGATCCAGGATGCGGATCTGACCGGATTCGCCGACCGCCAGGCGGGATCCATCAGGGGCGACGGCCATCTGGAAGGCCTCAACGGGGATCTCCTGACGCAATCGCCATCGCACCGAGCCGGGCGTCTCCAGAGCTCTTGTGGGGCTTGCCAAGGGCGTGGCCGTCCGCTCCGGCGTGGCGATCCGTTCCGTCGTTGGGGTGGGAGGCGGGGGAGTCCGCTCCCGGGTTTGCGGAGGGGTCGGGGAAGGTCTCGTCGCCTGGGGGAGCCGGGTCAGCATCTCCGGCAGGAATCGATACGCGGCGATCCCGACGCCCAGGCCTCCGCACAGGCATAGAGCGCCGATAAGGCCGACGATCCCGATGATCCACCACGAACGCGTGCGCATCTCAAAACCCTCCGGGGGGATTTGGGAAGGGGACCATCCCGACCGCGAAGCGCCCGACCTCACGGGGCGCATGGAACACGGTCGCGCTTTTCATCGACCCCATCCGGAAGCGGGAAGCGCTCCACCGCAAGCCGGGCATCGCCGCCAGGTCGGATCCACCGCGCGGCTGCAATACGGACAACGGAAATCCGCAGGCTGTCCGCATCCTTCACACCGGACCTCGTGGGGATCCAGGCGCTGCCCGCAGGACGGGCAACGAAAGATCGCCATAGCGGGTGGGGAGACCTGAGGGGACGTCCCTTCGAGCGCTCGGGCGATCCCTCGGGCGGTGGTCTCGATCTCCTCCTGGAGGCGAGCGGCCATCGTGGCGGTGGGAATCGATGGGGGCGAGGGAAGCGAAGGCCGGGGGAATCGGAACCATCCCCCAATGCTGCGGCGCAGGGCCGCCGGAAGCAGCCACAGATTGACGGCCAGGGAGAGCGAGAGGATCCCCAGCAACACCCACCCCAGATTTTGCCCGCCGGTCAGGAAGGAAACTCCCAGCGCCGCGATCCCGACGAGAACCAACCCCCACCGGATCCCCCGCAGGATCCCTTTCATCCTTCACCTCCTGGCGCATTTCATCACATTGTCGTAGGGGCAACCCCCCGTGGTTGCCCCGTGTAGGGGCGACCCCCTGTGGTCGCCCTAACGGGGGCAGGCATAGGGACCCGCCCCTGCGGACAGGCACGAGGGCCCGCCCGTAGGGGCAGGCACAGGGGCTTGCCCCTACGAAAATGAATGTGCCGCGCCGTTTTGTAGGGGCAACCCCGGGGGGGTGCCCATCATGGGCACCCCCGTGGTCGCCCCAATCCCCTGTGGTTGCCCTATCCCCCACGGCACCCATAGCCCTTAGACAGCCGCCCGTCCTCCCTCTCCCAGCTTCATCCCACACGACGGGCAAAACCGCGCGCCCGGGGGAAGCTCCGCCCCGCAGTTCGGGCAGAAGCGGTAGGCCATGGCGGGCGCGGCCTCGCCGCTGACCGGCGTGGGCACCGGTGTCGGTGACACGGTGGGAGGAGGCGGGGCCGGAGTTTCGCCCGCATAACGCTGGGCCTCCTGATAGCGCCCGGCCAGCCAGGCGGCGGTATCCGCTGGCAACGCGGCGCCGGTGGCGATGAACTGCTGGATGAACTCGAACGTCCGCTGGGGCAGTTTGCTCTGGCGCCAGGCGCCGTAGGCGGCCGTGAAGAGGAGCGGCCACAGCAGGAACAGGCCCGCCCCCGCGGCGATCGCTTTGTCCACCCATTTCCCGGCCCCCACCTCGACCATCAGGTTCTCCCCTTGTCGGCGCAAGACCACGTTCAGGGCCGAGGAAACCCCCATCAGGGTCCGCCAGGCCTCCTCCTGCCGGGCCTGGATCACCACCCCGCCCTGGGGGAGATCCAAAACCTGCACGTCGAACTTCTGCGCCCGATACCAGTCGGACAGGGCCTGAACCAGCTGGCCCATGTTCAGGTTCGGGGCGTGGAACACTCGCTGATCCGACATGGCTCCCCTCCTTATGGTTGGGTTTGGAGGAACATCGTGAGCTGCATCGCGTTTAGCACCGCCAGCTCCAAGAGCAGCTGGGTGACCTGTTCATGAAGGGCATCATCGAGCCGGGGCTCGATCTCCCGCATCAGCGCGGCCACCCGTTCCGCTTGGGCCTTCACTTCCTCCGGCGTCACCCGGCCGTCCTCCATCGCCTGCTGCCAGGACTCCATTCGGTCCACGTATCGCTGGAAGAACAGGGCATCGCCCTCCTCGCTGAACCAGCTCGTCCGGGCCATGGGGGCCTCCCTATGCGCGCAGGTTGCTTTCAGTGTCTCATGGGGCTGGGAACAAATTCGGAACAGGCCTCGAGATGGCCATCCCCGAATACGCCTCCTGAACCGCCGCATCGATGCGATGGGGAGCGCAAAGTGGTGCCGAGCTCTTATCCTTGGGGCTGGGCATCGCCTTCGGCGGCCCCCAGCCCCAAAACCCACAGGGGAGCTTAGAAGCTGCACGTCGCCCAAGGTGGACAGGCAGTGGGGAAGTCGAGGGTGGGGGACGAGGAGCCAAGCGCTGAATCCAAGGCCCCTGGCCTGGAACCTGCTTCAGGGTCTTGTTACGGACTGCTGAACGACCCGCTCAACCTTCGCGCCGGATCCGGGGACGGCCTACGCTTCCCGCCCCAGCTTCAATACCGCTAAGAAGGCCTCCTGAGGCACCTCAACGCGGCCGATCATCTTGAGGCGCTTCTTTCCTTCCTTTTGCTTTTCGAGCAGCTTCCGCTTGCGGGTGACATCGCCCCCGTAACACTTGGCCAGCACGTCCTTCCGCATCGCCTTGATGGTCGCTCGGGCGATGATCCGGCCGCCCACGGCGGCCTGGACGGCGACGTCGAAGAGCTGACGGGGGATCACCTCCTTCAGCTTCTCCACCAGCGCGTGGCCCTTATGATACGCCTGATCCCGGTGGACGATCAGGGCCAGGGCGTCCACCGGCTGGCCGTGAACCAGGATCTCCAGCTTCACTAGGTCCCCCGCCCGATAGCCCACAAACGTGTAATCCATCGAGGCGTAGCCCCGGGTGCGGCTCTTGAGCTGATCGTAGAAATCGATGATCAGCTCGGCCAGCGGCACCTCTGCCTCGATCATCACCCGCCGGGGATCTAGATAGGTCATGTTCTGATAAACGCCCCGCCGTGAGGTGATGAGATCCATCACCGGCCCGATGTAGTCAGCGGGCGTGATGAGGGTGACCTTCATCCACGGCTCCCGGATCTCCTGGATGTGGGAGGGGTCGGGGAGGTCGGAGGGGCGGGTGATGGTCTTCACCTGGCCGTTGCGCAGCAGGACCTCATACTCCACGCTGGGCGCTGTGGCCACGATGTCCAGCCCATACTCCCGTTCCAGGCGCTCCTGGACGATCTCCATGTGGAACATCCCCAGGAAGCCGCACCGGAACCCAAAGCCCAGGGCCTGGGAGGTCTCCGGCTGGAAGACCAGGGCGGCGTCGTTCAGCTGCAGCTTCTCCAGCGCTTCCCGTAGAACCTCGTAATCTTCCCCTTCGGAGGGGTAAAAGCTGGCGAAGACCATCGGCTTAGGCGGACGGAACCCCGGCAGCGGCTCGGGGGCGGGACGGTCCGCCGTGGTGATCGTATCCCCGACCCGACATTCCCGAACCGACTTCAGGCCGGTGGCCACATAGCCCACCTCGCCGGCCTCCAGACGGCCCGTCGGCGAGAGATCGGGGGTGAAGACACCGATCTCTATCGGCTCGCCCGTCACCCCGGTGGACATCACCGTGATCTTCCGGCCCATGGCGAGCCGACCGTTCACCACGCGCACATAGGCGATCACGCCTTTGTAGGAGTCGTAATGGCTGTCGAAGATCAGGGCCTGGAGTGGGGACTCCGGATCGCCTCGGGGCGGTGGGATCCGCTGCACCACCGCCTCTAATACCTCCTCTACCCCGATCCCCAGCTTGGCCGAGATCCGGAGGATCTCCGACTCCGGGATCCCCAGGAGCTCCGCGATCTCGCGGGCCACCTCGTCCGGCCGGGCCGCCGGCAGATCGATCTTGTTGATCACCGGGATGATGACCAGATCATGCTCCATCGCCAGGTAAAGGTTGGCCAGGGTCTGGGCTTCGATCCCCTGGGTGGCGTCGACCAGCAACACGGCCCCCTCGCAGGCGGCCATGGCCCGGCCGACCTCGTAAGAGAAATCCACGTGGCCCGGCGTGTCGATCAGGTTCAGCTCGTAGGTCCGGCCATCCCGCGCGGTATAGTGCATCCGGACCGCCGAGGCCTTGATGGTCACCCCCCGCTCCCGCTCCAGGTCCATCGAATCCAGCACCAGCTCCATCCCGTTGCGGGGCTGGATCGTGCCGGTGCGCTCCAGGAGCCGGTCCGCCAGGGTGGTTTTGCCGTGATCCACGTGGGCGATGATGCAGAAGTTGCGAATGTGTTCCAAACCCATTTCCCCTACACGAAAATCGCTGGCGAGCCATCGCCGATCAATCCCTTCGGCGCCTGGCCGTTCGGGCAAGTTCATCATAAGCGGGGCACGGAAGCGTTGTCAAACCGGATCGAAGTTGCGTCGTTTGTCTACTCTTTAGCGGCGAAAAATCTTTCGCCCCTACGTTTCGCCCCTACGGGGCCCGCGAGGCTCGGTCAAGAGGCGTTTCAGAGCGCTTGGAGGGGAGTGGGAGGAACGGATTCCCCATGTTAGGATTAAAGAAATCCCGGGAAGCCTCCGCGATCGGGAGGGTTTCTTCCCGCGGTGGATCCCGGCTGGGAATGGCGGTGGTTCCCTGGTCTTCACGCGCTGGGCGGGGACGATCTCAACCTGCGGGGAGGAGGCCATGATCGGACGCTGGCTGTTGCGCATCGGGCGGATCCTCTTGATCCTCCTGGTCCTCATCGGAGCGGGCGGCGCCTTCTGGTTCTATCGGGCCTCCCGCCAGCCGTTCCCCCTCACGCAAGGGGAGATCCCCCTCCCCGGCCTTCGAGCGCCCGTTACGGTGATCCGTGATCGATGGGGCGTGCCCCACATCTACGCTTCCAATCTCCATGATCTCTTTATGGCCCAGGGCTTCGTCCATGCCCAGGATCGCTTCTGGCAGATGGAATTCTGGCGCCATATCGGAACCGGCCGTCTCTCCGAGATGCTGGGGGCAACCACTCTGAACCAGGATCGCTTCATCCGCACCCTGGGATGGCCGCGGGCGGCGCAGCGGGATCTGGAAGCCCTGGGGTCGGAGGAACGGGGGATCCTGGAAGCCTATGCGGCCGGGGTGAACGCCTATCTGGAACAAAATCGGGATCGCCTCCCCCTGGAGTTCACCCTGTTCCGCCTCTTCGGGCGGCGATGGGAAATCGAGCCATGGCGGCCGCTCCACACCGTCGCCTGGGCCAAGGTGATGGCCTGGGATCTGGGCGGGAACTGGGAGGACGAGCTCCTCAACGCCCGTATCGTCCAGCGGATCGGCCCGGAGCGCCTGGCCGAGATCGTTCTCCCCTATCCCGCCGACCGGCCGGTCATCGTGCCGACCGCAGTGGTCGAAACCCCGTTCCCCGAAGAGACGGCCCGCGCCCTGCTGGACCTCGGACGAGACCTGCGGCGGATGGCGCTGGGCAGCGCCCCGGATCGGGGGTCCAACAACTGGGTGGTGGCGGGCTGGCGCTCGATCACCGGGAAGCCGATCCTGGCCAACGATCCCCATCTCGACATCCAGATGCCCAGCATCTGGTATGAGGTGGCGCTGCATTGCGAGCCGGTTGCGCCCGAGTGCCCGATTCGGGTCGCCGGCGCATCGTTCCCGGGTGTCCCCGGCGTGATCATCGGCCACAACGATCGGATCGCCTGGGGCGTGACCAACCTGGGGCCCGACGTCCAGGATCTCTATATGGAGCGGGCGAACCCGGAGAACCCCCTACAGGTGGAATTCCAGGGGAAGTGGGAGCCCGTGCGGGTGATCACCGAGGAGATCCGGGTGGCCGGCCAGGCGGAGCCGGTGCGCCTGACGGTTCGGCTCACCCGCCATGGCCCGGTGATCAACGACGTGGTGGAAGCCCTCACCCGCACCCAGACCCTCTACGCCTTCCGCTGGACGGCCCTGGAGCCCTCGGGGATCGTCCGGGCGTTGCTGCGCCTGAACCGGGCCCGGAACTGGGAGGAATTCCACGAGGCCCTGAGGGACTGGGACGTGCCCGGCCAGAACTTCGTCTACGCCGATGTGGATGGACACATCGGCTACCAGGCCACCGGCCGTGTTCCCATCCGGGCCAAAGGGAACGGGCTGGTCCCGGCCCCCGGCTGGAGCGGGGAGTATGAGTGGATCGGATACGTGCCCTATGAAGCGATGCCGCGCCGGCTGGATCCGCCGGAGGGGTTCATTGTCACGGCGAACAACGCCGTGGTGGATCCTTCCTACCCGTATTTCCTGGCGGCGGTGTGGGACTACGGCGATCGGGCTCAGCGGATCACAGATCTGCTGCAAGCGAAGGATCGCCTTTCCATCGACGATGTGGCCGCCATCCAGAACGACACCTTCTCCCTGGCGGCCCAGGCCATCACGCCCTATGTGCTGAACCTTTCGTTTGAAGATCCCACCGTCCGCCGGGCCCAGGAGATCCTGCAGGCCTGGGATTTCCGGACGGCGCCGGATCAGGCTGGGCCGGCCATCTTCGAAACCTTCCTGAAGCATCTCCTTCATGAGACGTGGGTCGACGAGCTGGGGGAGGAGATCCTTAAGGATCTCCTCACAGGAGGCAGCCACAACCGCTATTGGGCCCGCTGGGCGCTGGCTCAGCCGGAGCTTCCCTGGTGGGATGATCTTCGCACCCCCCAGCGGGAGACCCGGGATGATATCGTGCGGCGGGCTTTCGAGCGGGCTGTGGCCGAGCTGCGCGCTCGCCTGGGCGAGGATCCCCGAGCCTGGATCTGGGGGAAGGTGCACACCGCTTCCTTCACCCACGGGACCCTGGGGCAATCCGGGATCGGGCCGATCGAAGCGATCTTCAACCGCGGGCCTTACCCGGCCCCGGGAACCAGCGGAGCGGTGAACAACGTCGGCTTCAACATCCAGAAAGGATTCGCCGTGCGCAGCCTGCCCTCCCTGCGCTTCATCGCCTCGACCGCCAGCTGGTCCGACAGCCGCTTCATCCACACTACCGGCCAGTCCGGGCTTCCCTACCATCCGCATTACGATGACTTCATCCCGATGTGGCTCAAGGGGGAATACCACCCGATGCTCTGGTCCCGGGAGGAGGTGGAGCGGAATGTCGAGGGGATCTTAAGGTTGCAACCATAAGGGGGCGATTGAAATCGCCCGTGGGAGTCTGGAGGTGGGGATCGGCCTTCGCCGATCTGCAGAGGCGTCCGCGAAGGAGGACGCTGGGCGCGTCAGCGCCCCAGAGGGCCGGGCGATTGAAATCGCCTGTGGGAGTCTGGAGGTGGGGATCGGCCTTCGCCGATCTGTGGGGGCGTCCGCGAAGGAGGACGCCCGGCGCGTCAGCGCCCCAGAGGGCCGATTTCAATCGGCATAAAAAGGAGGTTTCCCGATGCGTGTGCTGATCCCTGGAGGGACCGGGTTTCTGGGCCGTGCCTTGGCGGGACGCCTGCAGGAGGCGGGCTACGAGGTCATCGTGCTCTCCCGACAGCCCGAACGGGCGAGGCTTCCCCCGGGCGTGCAGGCCGTGCGCTGGGATGGGCGCACCGCTGCCGGATGGGCTTCCCTCGCCGATGGAGCCTTCGCCATCATCAATCTCGCTGGGGAAAGCATCGGGCAGCGGTGGACGGAGGCCGTGAAACGGCGCATCCGGGAGAGCCGCCTACAGGCCAGTCAGGCGGTGGTAGAGGCCCTCGCCGCTGCCAGCACCAAACCCCAGGTCTTGTTGCAAAGCTCAGCGGTCGGATATTACGGCCCGCGGGGGGACGAGCAGCTGACCGAGGAGGATCCCCCCGGAACGGACTTCCTGGCCCGGCTGGCTGTGGAGTGGGAGGCCAGCACGCAACCGGTGGAGGCGATGGGCGTGCGCCGGGTGATCCTGCGCACTGGCGTGGTCCTGGAGCGGGATGGAGGCGCCCTGGCTCAGATGCTGCTGCCGTTCCGCCTGTTCCTGGGCGGGCCCTTAGGGGACGGACGCCAGGGGTTCTCGTGGATCCACCGGGCGGACTGGGTGGAGGCGGTGAAGTTCCTGATGGAGCACCCGGAGGCCCGCGGGCCCTACAACCTCACCGCCCCCCGGCCGGTCCGCAACGCGGAGTTCGCCCGCATCCTGGGCCGGGTCCTGGGACGCCCTTCGTGGCTTCCGGTGCCCGCCTTCGCCCTGCGGCTGGCCTTCGGCGAGGGGGCGGACTTTCTGCTCACCGGGCAGTTCGTGCGGCCCCGGCGGCTGCTGGAAGCCGGCTTCCGGTTCCGATATCCCGATCTGGAGTCGGCGTTGCGGGCGATCCTCCAGCGGGATCGTTAGCGGATCAGGTTTTGGCTTTCGCAAGGAGGTCGGGGCGGGCGAGGCTGCTGAAGGTGGCCTCGCCCGCCCACGCTCAGAGGATCTCGGGGAGAGGGAACGAAGGGAGAAGAGGCCGCCGGCATCCCAGCCCTCGTCGGGCCGCAGTGAGATGCTCCCCCTCGCTCGTTTCCCCTTGGGATTTTGGGGAGTGGAGCCGGGCGCCTTCGGTATCCGGCTCCGCACCTCAAAATGTTTAAATCCTCCCTCCCCGTGGTCTGAAAGGCCGTGAGAAGGGAGGATTCAGGGAAGCGGGACCATCCAGTTTCCTCCACCGGGCTTTCAACGGCGTCCCTCCTGCCCGGAATGGACTGGGGGCCAGGGGTTCCCCGAACCAGCCTCAGGGGGTTCCCTATGCTCCTCGGAGCGCTTCGGCTGGCGAAGCGAAGCCGCGCTCCGGAAAGGCTCCGCCCTCAACGCTGACCCGGGAACGATCCGATAGTGGATCCGCTAAAATGAAATCAGCCTTGGCAGGCAGGTTAGGGGGAAGAGGACCGCCATGCTCAAGCCGGGGACCCTGCTCCACGGCCGCTATAAAATCCTGCGTCCGATCGGACGAGGGGGGATGGGCGCCGTCTATGAGGCGGAGGATACCTTGCTGGAAGGCCG
Source organism: Thermoflexus sp. (assembly GCF_025055495.1). GTDB lineage: Bacteria > Chloroflexota > Anaerolineae > Thermoflexales > Thermoflexaceae > Thermoflexus. The sequence goes on from NZ_JANWXB010000345.1 coordinate 20,843, forward strand.
CCGCTGTGCCATCAAGGAGATCCTCTTCAGCTTCGAGGCGGATCCGGCCTATCGGGAGCAGGTCCGCCTGCAGTTCTACCGGGAGGCCAGTGTGCTGGCCCGGCTGGATCACCCGAATCTCCCCAAGGTCTCGGACTATTTCTCCGAGGGCGACCGCGATTACCTGGTGATGGACTTCGTCCCCGGCCAGGATCTGCGCGAGATCATCGATGCGGCGAAGGCGAGCGGACGGTTCCTCGATGAGCGGATGGTGCTGAACTGGGCCGAGCAGCTCTGCGACGCCCTGGACTACCTGCACCGTCAGGACCCCCCCATCGTGCACCGGGACATCAAGCCCTCGAACATCAAGCTGACGCCTGATGGCCGCATCAAGCTGGTGGACTTCGGGCTGGTGAAGCTGCTGGCGCCGGACGAGGATCGGACCATCACCATCCTTCAGGGGCGGGGCACCGCCGCGTATACCCCGCTGGAGCAATACGGCGGCGATGTGGGCCACACCGACGTTCGCTCCGACATCTACGCCCTGGGGGCCACCCTTTACCATCTGCTGACGAACACGCCCCCTCCCGACGCGCGGACGCGGTTCCTGAAGCCCGACGCGCTGGTCCCGCCCCGAGCGATCAACCCGCGGATCTCTCCGCGCGTCGAGCGGGCCATCCTGAACGCGATGGCCATGCATCCGGATGACCGCCCGCCCAGCATCGCCGCCTTCCGGGCGGAGCTGCTGGGAACCGCCCCGACCAGCCGTCCGGTGGAGGTGTGGGCGCCTCCGGAGAGCGCATGGGAGATCCTCTGGCGTCGGCATCGGGGGCTGGCCTTCGCCGCCCTGGTCGCCTTCCTGATCGCCCTGATCGCCACCCTGTTCAGCCGTTGATCCGCCGGATCAAAGGGACGCGGCGCGCCGCCGGCGGGGCCGCCCCGCCGCGTCCAACGGCCCGCCGACCGCAACGCTTGCGATTTTTCATTTTCCCCACGAATCAAGAGCCCAATCCGCCACCACGGAAATGCTATCACCCCCCTTGCTGGAAAAGTTGAGATCATCTAAAATTTAAGGCGGCCCGTCTTGGGGAAGGTGCCGGATGGAGGTTGCCCTGATCGGCGGTTGCGCCCTGCGCGCGCAGGGCCTTCGGTGCCTTTTAGAGGCAGAAGGGCACGCTCCGATCTGGATTGCCTACACCGCCGCCGATGCCCGAAGCCTTTGTTCGCTCCATCCTCCGGCGAGGCTGTTGCTCGATTTCGCCCTGCCGGATTCCTCGGGTCCGCGCCTGCTCTATCGCCTGCGCCTCGAACACCCCGCCCTGGATGGCGTTGTGATCCTGGAGGATCTCCATCCCGCCTTTCTCGCCCTGGCCTGGCGGGCCGGCGCCCGAGCCGCCCTCCCCAATGGCCTCCCCCTGTCGGTTCTGCGCGAACGGCTCCGAGCTTTTCTGGAAGGCTCCGCGTCCTGGTCGCCGGGAACGGTGCGGGCGGCGCGAGGGTGGTGGACCCACTACGGGATTCCGTGGGCGAGCCTCTCCCCGCGCCAGCGGGCGGTGGCCCTGGGGATGGCCCGCCCGGTTGATCCTGGGGCTTCCTCCAAAAACAGGGAAGGAGGAGCCAGACATTCCCTCGTTGATGGGGAAGCGAGCCGGGGCCGAAGGGCATAGGATGGGAACCGAATCCTGGACGCGGGAGGTGGAATCCCGGAGCGATGGGCGGCTGCGGGCGCGCTCGTCGCGTGAGGCGGAGGTCCAGGCCCTGCTGGACCGGGCGCGGCCGGGCTGGCGCTGGGAGCCGATGTTGTTAGAGGTGGACGGGGAGCAGGCGCGGGTCTATGCTGGGCTGGCGATGCGCCTGCGACTAGTGGGGATCTTGGGGCCGGTGCGGGCGCTGCGGGTGGCGCAAATCGTCGCCCGCTTCGGGGGGCCGGTGCTGGGGGTGGACGTGGGACGGCGCGATTTCCTCCGCCGCGCCCTAGGGGCCCTGGCCGGGTGGATCGCCCTCCGGAGCGTGGGGCAGCCCGCGGCAGCGGCAGCGGCTCCCCCTCCACCTGCTGCCCCCGGCCTGCCCCCGATCCGCCAGAGCCGCCTGCTGGAGGGAGAGGCGCGCGAGGCGCTTTTACGGAAATTCCAGGGGCATCCCGACCTGCGGGCTCTGGGGGTGAAAGCGCCGGGGCCGGAAAGCGAGGCGGTGGCGGTCCTTCACGAGCTGGCCGATGGCAACCGCCTGGAGGCCGTAGCGTGGGTGGAGGGGGAACGGCAAATCATCGTTGCCTATCTCTTCGACCATCCTCAGGTGCTTGAAACATCTCCTGTTCGGATGCAGAGCGAAGCGTTGCGGATTGCCGCAGAGGGAGAGCGCGCTCGTTTGGTGATGCGCAGCGTGAACGGGCGGCTCACGGCCGGCACGCGAGCAGGGGATGGAATCCTTATCCAGCCCATGAGTCATTGCCCCGGATGCAGCGGAAACTGCTGGATGGGGCCTTACGAGACCGATTGCTTGTCATGTGCCTCGTGGAATATTTCCTGCTTAGTGGGCTGTTGTGCGACATGTGCTTTCATGTGCATCGATTGCGCCTTGGGTAATCTCCGGTCCTGTGCCTACTGCTTTGCGTGCGTGTTTGTGATCTGCCCATGGTGCGGTAATGGTTGCTGCACGCGATGGGTCCATTCCTGCTGCCCGTGCTCGCCCTGCCCCGGCCCCTGAGTGACAGGATATGAATAGCACGGCTCAGGCCTGGATGCGCAATATCTATGTTTTACAAGATGCACCTTATGGCCTCAGGAAAGCCATTTGGGCGGTCTCGCCTGCTCGAAATCTCCCAGGCTTTTCAGCCGCCATGAGATCGCTATTGCGAGGGGAAGACCTATGAGCCTTAAGCCCCAGACCGAACGAAGTTTAAAAGTGCTTCACCTTGTAACCAGTGGAGTCCTGGGACTATGGCTATTCACCACTCCTTCGGATCCGCTTGTGGATAAGCTGGTTATCGGTGGAAGTCTTGTAGCCATCGTCGTCTATGTGCTGAGCTGGGATGAAAAGAGCCGGCGTTTCAGGTTGCCATGGCGGCTTCCTGAGCTCCTCATATTCACGGTTCCTACGGCGTTATTGTTGCTGACCTTGGCGAGGACTCGATGGGCTTCTCCCGGACAGGCTGACCTGATCCGATGGATCTGGTGGCTGATTTCCGCCTCGTTCTACCTGAATGCTCTTCTGGTCAAGCATTCAGGAACGCCTTCCAGCTCGCACGCCGATCGAGGCTGATCGATCTCAATCTACGAGCCAATCGAGATGAAAATCTCTCCCATCGATCATCTTCCATTTAGACGGATCGCTTGTCATGTGCCTCGTGGAATCTAAGATGTCTTGTCAATTGCTGCGGGCCGTGCGCTTTCACCTGCACCAACCTCTGGACCTGCATCGCATGCGCCGTAATCTGGTGCCCCTGGTGTGTCTCTGCGAACTGCTGCTATCGGTGGATTCTGGACTGCTGTCCCTGTGGGGGATGCTCAGGCCCGTGAAGCGCCTGGAACTCTAACCAAGAGGGTGCAATGTTAGGGATCCATTCTCGACACCTCTGGTGGCTACGCTTGATTCTGGCCTGGGGCTTCTTCTTGTGGCTGCTGGATCTCGCTGCTCGAGATCCTCGCTCCATCCCTTTGTCGGCATCCTTCTTTCTGACCTGGATCGTTGCCTGGCTGGTCGACTCCGCAGCCCGACTGAGCATTCCCTCAGATCGAGAACCACCCTGGCTGTTGACCGCACTGAACACTCTGGTCATCGGCATAATGGCCTGGATCAACACCTCATGGGCTTCTTTGGGGATACGCGATGGAATGCTCTGGCTGTTTGCGGGATTATACCCATTCAGCCAGCCAAGCCCATGGATTCGAGCGTGGAAGGATCTCCAAGGGATATGGAGCGCTCGTTCCCTTGAGGAGCGACCCTGATTGAATTCCGCTTCAATCTTCAGACCCTGAAATCCTCCAACCGGATTGTTGTCCCTTATGGATAAGTTGCACTGCCTGGCCCGTGATGTTGGGCATATATGCGGCCTGCTGCGCGGCAGGTGGAGCGGTCTGCTGTGCACATCTGCTCGCTGTGGCTGGAATCGCTGCTGAGATCCGTAGCGCCGCGCAGTCCTGCAGCCCATGCCAACCCTAAGGAGCAAGACCGATGTGGGGAACGTGGATCTGGCGAGGGCTCTGGATTTCCGTGGGCTTTCAGATGTTCTATCTGACCACGGCCTACCCGTCTCCCAATGTGGATTCTGTGTTGGGGGAGGGTCGCGGAACCGCTTCCGTCGGCAACGATCGCGCCCGAAGGCGCTTTCTTTCGGAGGTTGGAAATGACCACTTCCCGTCAGGGAACCGGGCCCTGGAAACGCAGGGTCCTTGCCTCCCTCCTCGCCTTTCTGATCCTCGTCCATCTCTGGCTGTATCGGCAGCACCCTCGGCCGGAGATCCTGTGGGGCGGGATCGGTGCCCTTCTGATCATTGGCCCCCTGCTCTTCGAAGGGTGGATCTCCCCTCGCCTCTGGATCCGGATCCGGGCCGCCTTGGGGATCGTCGGCCTCACTCTTCTCACCTGGCTCAGCGCGTGGCCGATGGCCTCCCCTTCGGCCCGGGGAGGTCTGGTTCTGATTTACGGGGCCGGGGTTCTGGGGCTGCTATATGAGCTGGTCTCGGGGAGGCCGATCGGGCAGGCTTTGCGCCGAGGATCCGAGATCGAGAGGAAGTAGCTGCTGGGGAGTCAAGCCCGCAGCGGTCGCCGGGGAGGATGAGTGCAGATCTGTGCCGGCCCGGCGATCGGATGGTGTTCGGTGTGGGTGAGCTGTTCTGGGAGCCGATGGGGACGCATTAGGATTTCCTTGGGAACGGGGTTGTAGGCCAGCGGCCTGCGGCTCAATAGTGTAGCTCTCAATTCCAAGTCACGATGGAGTGCGAGGCATTCGTCGTGCGCTGGCCTTCGGGTTATCCACAAGATTCAGGCAGAGAGGAGAGCGCCATGCGACCCCTTCCTTTTCGAGCTGTGCTGGTGGAGGCGGTGGTTAGCGGGTTGGTCTTCTTTGTGGTGGGATTGTCCATACGGCTGTGGATGGATGGACGGACGCTGCAAGAGGCCTTTTCGATCGCGCTGGTTGGCGCCATCGGTTTCGGGATCGCTTGGACTGGCTTTCACGTTCTCCTTCGTCGCACCGTCCGCCGGCACACACGGTGAGGCGGGAGCCGGTTGGGCTGCTTTACGGACGGCCATACAAGGGTTGACCCGCCCTCCCGTTGGGCGGGGTCTGCGTCGGGAAGTGCCGCTGGCAGCGATTGGATGTGGCTTACAGGCCAGCCCAGCGCTCAACACGCGTCCAGCACGGGGAGGATGAGACAGAGGCCGAAAAGGGCTGGGAGGGCTTCCCGGCTACGCTTCGCCCGGAAAGCGATTGCAGCCTGCGCGCGGGGGGCTTCCGCTCAGACAATCGCCGGCGAAACGATCTCCTCCACCCGGTCCACCCGGGCTGTAGACGGGGAGGTCACCTCCACCACCAGATCCGGCACCCCACAGGCCTGCTCCCCGATGCGGTCCGTGTGCTCCTTCGCGATGAAGAAGAGATTGGGCTCCCGGATCTTCCCCGGCCACAGGCGCACGGGCAGCGGGGCGATCCGAAACATGCCCTAGGTCATGCTCCAGGCAGAGCAGGACTCCCTTGCCGGCCCATGACCGTCCCTCCGTCCTCATGCAACGCGCAGGCGATCCCCTTTGACAACAGGCTGGACAATCGGCTCGCTGTTCGATCGCCTCCATTGCGGCGGTCTCGCTCCGTCGCGGGATCGGCTCGTCCTCTACCGGCTCCAGATGCCCCTCGATCGCTTCCCGAAAGTCCCTTAGGGCCTCCTTGACGGTCTCTCCCTTGCGGATGCGACCAGGCAGCAAGGGCACGCTGAGTATGCCCACCTCCTTGCTCAGCTCCAGCATCGTTTGGAATCGCACGAGAACCTCCTCCGAGCTTCGGCGAACATTTGCTCCACGACCTTGCTTCGAAAAGCTAGGCGATCTAAGATGATAAGGGAACCCCAAGGGTCGCCGCGGCGCGGCCCGGATTCGAGGAGGTTCTTTCTGAACACTGGAGGCGGCCGAGGCCAGCGGCATGCCAAACCGGGCCAGAGGAGGAAATCCATGCAGCGCTCTAACCCTATGCAGCGCCTGCAAGAGGGCGTCGCTCGAGTTCCGGCCCTGCCCGTCCTCGTGGCCCTTACGCTGAGCGCCGCAGTAGGGTCCATCATCGCTGGCGTGGGGCTCGAAGGGCTGAGGGTCGAAGAGGTCCTCCCCCGCGCGCTGAGCAGCGCGGTCGGCGCGGCGATCGGTGGGACGCTCTTTTACTTCTACTTCCTGATCCTGCGCCGGATCCGAAAGCCAACCAATGGATCACTCCCACACTCTTAGGGTGTTAGGGTGGAGCCGACCGCGGGATCGCTGCGTGTAGTCGGGCAACCCGATCGCCGCTCGAGGTGAAGGGAAAAACGATGAGGGCCTTGGATCGAGGATCGGATGGGGCTCAGGGATGGGCTTCCATCACCCGCCGGCGGACGGCCTCGGGATCCGCCTGACGAAGCGCTTCCTCCGCCAGCGCGCGGGCTTCCGCCATCGACCAGCGGCGGACAGCGGCTTTGACCTCCGGCACCCGCACTGGGTTCACGCTGAGCTCCTGCACCCCCAGCCCGATCAGCACCGGCACCGCGACGAGATCCCCCGCCAGCTCCCCGCAGACGCCGACCCACTTCCCGGTCCCCTCCGCCGCGGCGGTCACGTGGCGGATCAGGCGCAGCACCGCCGGGTGCAATCCGTCGGCCAGCCCGGCCACCGCCGGATTCGTCCGATCGGCCGCCAGGGTGTATTGCGTCAGGTCGTTGGTCCCGAGGCTGAAGAAATCCACCCAGGGCAGGAAATGCTCCGCTAACAGCGCGGCCGCCGGCACTTCCACCATCATCCCCACCTGCAGGTCCGACGGCAGGGGATGACCTTCTGCGGCCAGGTTCGAGCGCACTTCCTCGAAGAACGCGCGGAGCCAGCGGATCTCCTCCACGGTGCTCACCATCGGGAACATAATCCGCAGCGGGAACCCCGCCCCGGCGCGGAGCAACGCCCGAAGCTGCTGACGCAGCAGGTCCGGATGCTGCCGGGAGAGCCGCACGCCCCGCACGCCCAGGAACGGGTTGGCCTCCGGAGGCATGGGGAGGTAGGGCAGCGGCTTGTCCCCACCGACATCCAGGGTGCGCACCACCACCGGCTTTCCCCCCATGGCCTCCAGGAGCGCTCGGTAGACGTTGATCTCCTCCTCCTCGGTGGGGGCCGCTGCTCGATCCAGATAGAGGAACTCCGTGCGCAACAGGCCGATGCTATCGGCCCCCTTCTGGAAGGCCTGGCGGGCATCCTCCAGGCTCCCCACATTGGCGGCCACCTCGATGCGCACGCCATCCCGGGTCTGGGCCGGCTCATGGGCCACGGCCTCCGCCTGCGCCCGCTCCTGAAGCCACAACATCCGCCGGGCCTGAGCCTGCCGCACGGTCTCTGGCTCGGGCTCCACCTCAATCCATCCTCCCTCGCCGTCCACCAGCAAGGGCGCCCCATCGGGAACCGTTCGGAGGGCTGCGCCGACCGCCACTACCGCAGGAACCCCCAGGCGGCGGGCCAGGATGGCGGCGTGGGCGGTGGGTCCCCCTCCTTCCGTGACGAAGGCCAGCACCCGCTGGGGGTCCAGGGTGACGGTTTCCGAGGGCAACAGATCATCGGCCACCACCACCACGGGGTGATCGGGCATCCGGGGCGCCTCCGGACCGCCCGCCAGATGGCGCAGCACCCGATTCCCCACATCCCGCACATCGGCCGCCCGGGCCTGAAAATAGGGATCCGGCAGCGCCGATAGCTGAGCGGCGAAGGCCTCCACGGCCTTCTGCCACGCCACCTCCGCGGAGGCCCCTGCGGCGAGCTCCGCTTCCACCGCAGCCATCAGCTCCGGATCCTGGAGCATCAGCTCCTGGGCCTCGAAGATCGCCAGCTCCTCGGGAGACAGGCGCTCTCGCTGGGCCTCCCGCAACGCGGCCAGCTCCGCCGCCGCCCGCTCTTGGGCTTCTTGCAGCCGCATCCGCTCGACCGCTGCATCCTCCCCTTGCATCCGCATCGCAACCGGGAGAGCCCGCCGGAACCACCAGGCCGGGCCTAGGGCGATCCCTGGGGAAGCCGGGAGCCCCTGTAGACGACGGCTCATCCGCCATCCTCTCCGAACCGGGATTCCACCAGCGTCTTCAGCGTGATGATGGCATCCGCCTCATCCGGCCCCTCTGCGATGATCTCAATGACATGGCCGCGTTCCGCGCCCAGGGTGAGCACGGCCAGGATCGCCTTCGCGTTCACCGGGGGCGTCCCACGGGTGACGTTGCGCACTGTGATGTTCGAGCGAAAGCGAGCGGCCGTCTGAACAAAGAGGGCCGCCGGCCGCGCGTGCAAACCGACTGCGTTGGTCAAGGTCAACGTGACCTGTTGCATTCCTCCAGCCTCAAATCGGATCAATCCCGATCTATTTGTATTGTAGGGGCAGGTTGTATTGTGGGGGCAGGCCCCCGTGCCTGCCGCAGGCCCCTGTGCCTGCCCCCCGTCGGGGCGACCACGGGGGGTTAGGGCAACCATGGGGGGGTGCCCCTACAAAACGATACGGCGCATCGGTTTTCGTAGGGGCGGGCACGGGGGCCCGCCCCCGTTGGGGCGACCACGGGGGGCGGGGCAACCACAGGGGGTTGCCCCTACGAACGGAATCGTGCCGCGCAGACGACGCCTCCGGCCCGCGTTTCGTCTTCATCCCCCCTGGGGCACCTTAGGCATCCGACAGGCCTCAACCGCCGAAGCCTCGATCTCGGTCGCGGTTTTGCCGATCGAGGCCTCCACCGCGGCGACGATCGCGCCCTCCACCAGCGGCGCCTGGCTTAACCGGATGCGGGGGCGGACCTCGGGGGCCAGCATCTCGATCGCCATCTGGGCTCCCATCACCGCGCTGCCCAGATCCATCAACACCAGGACCTCATCCGCCTGGGCGAGGGCCATCTCCAGCGCCTGGCAGATTCGATCCACGTTGGTGCCCAGGGTGTGCTCGTCCAGACCGCCGGCCGCAAAGATCGGAACCCGGCCCCGCACCATCTGCTCGGCCAGTTCCTTGACCCCTTCCGCCAGTTTGGCGCTGTGGGCGACGATCACCAGAGCGACCATACAAACCTCTCACCGGGCGGGGGATGGAGGGACCAGCTCGCCCACCAGGGCGGCCACCAGCTCCCGGCAGAAGGCCGGGATATCCGGAACCACCCGACCCCAGACCAGGTTGCCGTCCCGGAAGGCCGGCTCATCCACCCAGATGGCTCCCGCGTTGATCAGGTCGTCCTTGATCCCCAGGCTTCCGGTCGCCCGGTGCCCCCGCACGATGCCGGCCGAGATCCCCACTTGGCCGCCGTGGCAGATCATCGCCACGATCTTCCCTTGCTGGTAAGCCTCGCGGACCAGGCGGAGGACCGCTTCATAGCGCCTCAGCTTATCCGGTGCCCAGCCGCCGGGGACCACCACCGCATCGAAATCCGCAGCGGAAACCTGATCGGCGGCCACGTCCGCTTTCGCGGTGAGCCCCCCACTTTTGCTGCGGACGACCTTCCCGGCCTCCAGCCCCACCACCGTCACAAAGGCTCCTTCCTCCTGAAGACGCATCAGCGGGACCCAGAACTCCAGGTCCTCGAAGCCCTCCTCCACCAGGATCGCCACCTTTCGACCATTCAATCGCATGGCTCCTCCACCTCACTCCAGGATCAGGGGGTTTTGGAGGTGGACAGCTGGCCTGTAGCCAGCCCCTCCCTTCCATCCGCCTTGCGGAGGACGGGCCTCTGGTCCGCCGCACCGGCATATGTTATGTTAGGAGACGCGCCCTTCGATGAGAGTCCGCTCGCACGCTGGGCAGTTCTCAACTTCCCATACATGTTCCAGGACCGTGGCGTCGATGAGCTCCGGCGGACCCTCGCGGAACCCCACTGCTCCGCACCGGCAAGCATACCAGCCCAGCGGGACCTTTTCAAAGGAAAGGGCCGGCCCCAGAGGGATCTCCTCCACCCCCATACGCCACCGGGCGTTGGTGAATAAGCGACGACAGCCCACGCGGCGAAGTTTATGCATGTAAACGGGGAAAGCCGCACAATGCCGCATCAACAGGATCGCGCTCTCCACCGGGGGGAACGGCCAGGTCCGCGCGTCCGCCCAGACGATCGTTAGCTCCTCCGAGAGTTGAAGCGGCTGCTCCCATCGCAGGGCTCCTGGGAGAAATCCCCGCGCGCGCATCCCTTCGGCCAGCAGGGCCCACTGGCGTTCCACCGCCACCACCCGGCATCCCCGCTCCGCCATCCGCGACGAAAGCCGAAGATCTCCCGCCCCGATCTCCAGCACCCGCTCCCCGGGCTGGAGCCGGGCCAGGATCCCATCGTAGACCTCTTCGTCATAAGGGGCCCATAGCCGCTCCCAGTCGTCGATCATACGCCCCGCGATCGAACCAGCCACGAGAGCCATACCCCATAACCGATCATCACCAGGCCCAACAGCGTCAGGCCCCGCTTCAGCCAGCGATCCGTTCCCGGCCCGATTCCCAGATCCAAAATAATGGCTCGAACACCCATCAGCGCGTGGGCGGTGACCACCACCAGGAAGAGGATCTCCCAGGCGAACACCACCGGATGGGACAGATAAGCCACTACATCCTGATAGGTTCGCAGGCCGCCTTCAACCACGAAATGGTTGAAGACCATATGAAGCGTTAACAGGATCAACAGGAGCAACCCGGTGAAAGCTTGCCAGATCCACATCTCATGGCCCCTGGGAAAAATAAGATGCAACCCGAGGGATTTTGTGAACCGAAGCCGTTTATCCAGTGATCGCGAAGATGGCGTAGACGGCCACAGCGGTCATCAGCAGGGTCAGGGTCATCACCCCCCAGAACAGCCGGGCCTGATGGGGCACGCCGATCCCCAGGCCCAGCAACGTCACGCGAACGCCATTCAGCGCGTGATACAGGATCCCCAGGATCAGAAGGCCATCCAGCGCCAGAAAGAGCGGGGACTTCGCCATTGCGATGAAGGCATCCCACGCCTCGGGCCCCTGGGCGAGCAGGCGCAACACATACAGATGGATGAACAGGTAGATCACCAGGCCGATGCCCGTCAGGCGCATGAGCAGGAAGGCCAGCCCTCCTTCCCGGCGGCCCCGCAGGTCGACCCATCCGCCCGCGCGCTTCCAGCGCGATGCTTCCTTCATCGCCCACCTCCGATCCAGCGCCGGAACTTCTCGACGATCAGGCGACGGCGCAAACGCCCGATCGCGGAGGCCGGATCCACGTTCGATGGACACGCCGCTGTGCATTCCATCGCGGAGTGGCAGCGCCAGGCCCCGTGCGGATCATCGGCCAGCGCCAGCAGCCGTGCGGTATCCCCATCGCGGGGTTCCGCCAGCATCCGTTCGATGGCCGCCAGGGCCGCCGGCCCCAGATAAGCCTCATCGGCGGCCATCACGGGACATGCGGAGAGGCACAATCCGCATTCGATACAGTCTTCGAAGCGGGTGCCCTGCTCGATCCCCCCCGGCAACGGGCGATCCGCGGTAAGCTCGTCCCGGCGGATGATAGCGAATCCGATCTCCGCCATCCATTGCATCATGGGCGAAACGTCCACGAGGAGATCCCCCAGCCAGGGGAAATGTCGCAATGGCTCCACCTGGATCGCCCGATCCGGGGAGAATTCCCGAAGCGGGGTAATGCACATCAGGCGTTCGCGGCCATTCACCCGAACCCCACAGGCACCGCACGAAGCGTGATGACATGCATGGCGGAAGAGCAGGCTGCGATCCTGCTCGGCCCAGATCTTTTCGACCGCGTCGATGAGATAGGCCTCCGCGGGGAGCTCCACCCGATAAGTCTCCAGTCGGGGAGGGCTCCCCGGGCGCCCCCGCAACAGACGCAGTTGCCATGTGGGCATTCGCGGGCTCCTCCGAAATTCCTGAGTTTGAGGTTGGGGGCTGGACCGGGGGCCGAAGGCCCCCGATCCAGCCCCAAGCACCTTCTCCTCTCTTCCTGCGACCCCCTGGGCCGCGGGAAAGGAAAAGGGGAGAATTCCGCCTTCCCCGCCGATCCGGATCGCTTCCATTCCACGGCGTCAGGCAGAGGGCTTCCCCAGCCCGCAAGGGCTATGGAGGGTGAGGCAAATGGGGAACATCCCTCCCCCATGCAAACCCTACCCCTCAAAGAAGGCCCGATAGGAAAGCAGGGGCGTCTCCCGGGTCCGGCACGGGATCTCCAGCCCCAGCTTAGCGCACACCACGTCGACCACCTTCTCGGCCATCGCCCGCGCGGTGGTCATCTTCCCTCCAGTGATGGTGACAAACCCCTCCACACCGTCGGCCGCATGGTCGAAGCACTCAAAGGTGCGGGAGAGCTCCCGCCCATCGGCGGCTACTCCGCGCCGCCCCACCAGCGGGCGGGCCACGGCGAAGATCCCCCGGATCCCCCCCTGCGTGTAGCCGGGGATAAACTGCTCCGCCCGATCCAACAGCAGGCGCACATGGTCTTCCGGGATCGGGATGAAATCCGGATCTTCCACCCGCCATGAGGTGGTCCCGATGATCGCTGTGCGGCGCTGGGGGACGATGATGTCGCCGTCCCCGGGCATGTTCAGGCGGTTGATCACCATGCGGTTCCAGCGTCGGCCCACCGAGATCATCACCCCCGCCGTGGGAACCACCGGGACGTCCACCCCGGCCATCGCGGCGATCCGGCCAGCCCATGGACCGGCAGCGTTCACCACGATATCGCCGCCGATCACCCGCTCCTCGCCGGCTCGACGGTCCCGCACCCGGACGCCGGCAACCGTCCGGCCCTGAAAAACGAAATCCACCGCCTCGGTGTAGGTGAGGACGGTGGCACCGTTATGCTTGGCCGTGGCCAGGAAGGCGAGGCAGAACCGGAAGGGCTCGAAGACCCCATCCGGGACCTGGACCGCCGCCCGAATGTTGGGGTTGAGATGGGGCTCCAGCGCCAGAGCCTGCTTCACCGGGATCTCTCGGGCGGGGATACCGCATTCCTCGCAGGCGGCCAGGAACCGCTCTTTGAAGGAGAGGTCCTGTTCATCCAGGGCCACGAACAGGCCGTCGTTCAGCTCCAGGGCCTCCGGCATGATGCGCCGCAGGATCATGTTCTCCTCAATGCACTCCCGGGCCGACTCCGGATCCCGCATCGCATATCGGCCTCCGGAGTGCAGCAAACAGTGGTTCCGCCCCGAAGTTCCCGAGGCGACCTCGCCCCGTTCCACCACGGTCACACGGAATCCCCGAAGGGCCAGGTCATGGGCGGTGGCCGCCCCGGTCGATCCCGCGCCGATGACAATGACATGATAGGGCATCACAGAGGTCTTCCTCCTCCAGAGGCGCCTTGGGGCGGGCCCGCGGGCCCGCCCCAAGGCGTAATGTCTAGATCGGAGGATCCGCGCGGTGGCCCCCGGTTCAGAACTCTACCCAGCCAAAGGATCGCTCAACGGCCTTCTTCCACCCGGCGTAGAGCTTCTCCCGGGTCTGCGGATCCATCTGCGGCAGCCAGCGCTTGTCCTCCTTCCAGTATTGGCGGATCTGCTCCGGCCCGCTCCAGAAGCCCACCGCCATCCCGGCCGCATACGCCGCGCCCAGCGAGGTGGTCTCCGCGATCACCGGCCGGACTACGGGCACGCCCAGGATGTCGGCTTGGAATTGCATTAACAGCTCGTTGTAGACCATCCCGCCGTCCACCCGGAGTTCCGCCAGCTGGATCCCGGAGTCCGCATACATCGCGTCGAACACGTCCCGGGTCTGATAGGCGGTGGCTTCCAGAACGGCCCGGGCCAAGTGGCCTTTGTTGATATAACGGGTCAGCCCCACGATCACCCCGCGGGCGTCCAGCCGCCAGTAGGGGGCGAAGGCGCCGGAGAAGAAGGGCACGAAGTAGATCCCCCCGCTGTCCTCTACGGTGCGCGCCAGGTCCTCGATCTCCGCCGAGCGGGAGATCAGGCCCAGGTTATCTCGCATCCACTGGACCAGAGCCCCGGTGATGGCGATCGAGCCCTCGAGGGCGTAGATGCAGGGGCCATCACCGAATTGATAAGCCACCGTGGTGAGCAGGCCGCTCTTGGAGGGGACGATGTTCGTGCCGGTGTTCAGGAGAAGGAAGCATCCGGTGCCGTAGGTGTTCTTGGCCATCCCGACCTCCAGCCCAGCTTGGCCCACCAGGGCCGCCTGCTGGTCGCCCAGGTCGCCGCACACCGGCACCTCCGCCCTGAGCGGCCCGCTCTTCGGCGTCTTCCCGTAAATCGTAGGATCCGAGGAGGGACGGATCTGGGGCAGCATCTGGCGCGGGATGCGATGGATCTTCAGGATCTCATCGTCCCAGTCCAGGGTGCGCAGGTTCATCATCATGGTGCGGCTGGCGTTGGAGACATCGGTGACGTGAGCGCCGCCGTCCGGCCCGCCTGTCAGCCACCAGATCAACCATGTGTCGATGTTCCCAAAGAGGGCCTCCCCCTTCTCCGCGTCCTCCCGTACCCCGGGGACGTTGTCCAGGATCCACTGGAGCTTGGGGCCAGAGAAGTAGGTGGCGATGGGGAGGCCGGTCTTCTCCCGATACATCGTCTCGTAGCCTTCGCGCTGAAGCTGGGCGCAGATGGGGGCCGTGCGGGTGTCCTGCCAGACGATCGCGTTGTAGTAAGGCTTGCCGGTGCGCTTGTTCCAGACGATCGTGGTCTCCCGCTGGTTGGTCACCCCGATCGCGACGATGTCCTCCCCTGTGATCCCCGCTTTGGCCAGTGCGTTCTTCACCACCTCCTGGGTCCGCTCCCAGATCTCCATCGGGTTGTGCTCGACCCAGCCCGGCTGCGGGTAGATCTGCTCGTGCTCCTTCTGGTCCCAGGCGACCGCGTTGCTCTCATGATCGAAGATCATGGCCCGGGTGCTGGTGGTTCCCTGATCGATGGCCATCACATACTTCGCCATGGCGATTCCTCCTGGTCGTTTGTGATGAGGTTATACGGTTCCGGGGCAAACCTGAGGATGGAAGCCGACCGCTCAGGTCGCGTTGGCCCATGTATCGGCAGCCGCCTTCAGAATGAGATAAGACGAAGTCGCGCCGGGATCCTGATGGCCAGCGGAGCGCTCGCCCAAGTAGCTGGCGCGCCCCTTCCGGGCCACCATGGGGATCGTGGCTTTCATCCCTTGCTCCGCCGCCTCCGCCATCCGCTGGAGGGCCTTCCCGAAGGGGGTGCTGTTACGGATCGACTCTTTGAACGCCTCCAGGGCCGGCAGCAGAGCGTCGACCATCGTTTTATCGCCCGGGCGAGCCTGCCCGCGGGCGATCACCCCGTTAATGCCCGCCTCCAGGGCCTCCGCCCAGTCCTCTGGGGTCAGCATCAGCTTGTTGGCGGTCTTCACCCCCATTTGTAGGAAGAAGGTCCCATAAAGCGGACCGCCCGCACCGCCCACCGTGGCTACCAGGGTCATCCCCAGGGTCTTCAAGATCGTCCCGATGTCCTTGTCCGCGACGGAAGGCAACTTCGCCATAAAGGCCTTGAATCCACGATCCATGTTGGCGCCGTGATCGGCGTCGCCGATGGCCGCATCCAGTTGGGTGAGATAGTCCCGATTCTCCTCCAGCACCGCGGCGCAGCGCTCCAGCCAGGCCACCACATCATCTCGCATCACCGGCATCTCCTGCGCACCTCCGCTCGAATTTAGAGGCTTCCGGGAGACCCATTCTAGGCCCCTTGGGCCTC
>NZ_JANWXB010000346.1 GCF_025055495.1 Thermoflexus sp.
AGAGCTGGCAGCTCTTCCTTGATGACCTTCCAGACAACTTCGTAATCAACGATCCAGTAGGCGTGCGAAAGCCGATCACGCATGCGTGCCATACTACTCCACGGGACATCAGGGTATCGCGCCCGGATTACCGCTGGGAGATTCTTGGTGGCTTCGCCGATAATCTCCAGCTGCCGCACGACAGCGCTGTTGAGCAGCTCGTTCTGAACAAATTCTTCAAAACTTACTTCGCCCGCAAATCGCTCAATGCGCTCTATCGCGTCCAGAATGTCTTTCAAGAACAGAGAATGCCTGCGCTTCATAGCATTACCGCCTCGCTGAGGATGCGTTCCCGGAGCTCTGGGCGGATGGCCGCTTTGCGGACTAGGTCCACTTGCACGCCCAGTAGATGCGAAAGATACTCCTCTAGCTCCAGGAACTTAAGTAGCCCTGGCACATTCTCAAACTCCACCAAGATGTCCACATCGCTGGAGGGATGTTGCTCTCCACGCACGTAGGAGCCGAACAGTCCGATTTCGCAGACGCCATATTTCTCCCGGAGTTCAGCCTTGTGCGCCAGCAAGATTTGCTCGATCTCTTCCCGGCTCTTCATCGCTCGCCCCCCTCCACTGACGAAATGCGGGTGAGATGAACTAAGTTGAGCTCTACCCATTCCTGCATATTGGACCACCCAACATCGGTGAACGGGTTGACTTCTATATAATCCCACACCATGGCTAAGGCCTGGCGGCTAAATACGTGCTCTATCTTTTCCCCAACCACGTTGTAAACAACCAATGTGGCATTTTTGTCAGCCAATCGATTAAAAATAATGGCCAAATATGTTGTTACCGCCTTGGCAAACTCTTGCATATATCCATTTTGCAGCGTTTCCACATACGCCCGGCGCACCGCATCCGCGAACGTGATCAGCGCTAGCTTCTGCCGCGCGTTGAACAGATCGCCCCAGCGCGTAAGGCCGTATTTATGCACCGAGAACGCTCGTTCTGCCCCGGGCCCACCTCCTTTCGGGGTTGGCTCATCCGGCACCGGATCCATTCCCCATTCCGCCCACAGGGCCTGCCGCTTCTCCTCGAGGGCCACCTCCGCGGCGCGGTAGGCCCCCAGGTCCCGCTCGGTCGGGAGCCGGTAGGTCTTGCCCGTGCGCCCGGGGTGATGGAGCACCACCGCCATCATCCGCTGGCCGGCCCGGCCCGCGCGGAACAGGCGCCGGGTGGTCTCGTCGTCGATCGTCCCCCCGCACAGTGGGCAGCGCACGTGCGCCCGCGAAACCGTGCCCTCCTCCGGGTCGAAATCGATGGGCTCCCCCCTCTGCCCGACGATCTCGGCTTCCACACGGTTCGCCGCACGGTGGGGGATCAGGCGCAGGGCAATCTTGCGCCTGTCCTTTTTCGCCAGCCAGGTCTGGCGCATCAGAGGAATCTCAGCGCCGCAGCTTGGGTTTTGGCACGGCAGCGTCCGCGCCCAGATGTAGCCCACGGGAACCGCGCCGTCAGGGTCGCTGGGGTAGAAGGGGGCCAGCTCCCGGCGGGCCTCCTCCAGGACCCAGTTCCCCCACTGGCGGACCGCCTCCACCAGCGCCGGGCCGAACCGCTGGGGGAACTCCAGCACCGCCTTGTTGAGCAGCACGGCCACCGGGTTGTAGTCAAGGGCGTAGGTCTTGCAGCCCAGCCGCAAAGCCTCCAGGGGGATGGACCCCCCGCCTGCGAAGGGGTCCAGCACCCGCGGAGGGCGGCCCCCGAACGCCTCGCGGATCGCCTCTCGGGCCTGCTCCAGGAGCTGGCGGGACCCAGGTGTCCCGTCGGAAGTGACCTCCCAAGGGGCGATCCGCCGGACCAGCTCGAGCCATTTCGCCCGCCGCGCGGGGTCGTCCGGCAGGAGGGCGGCCAAGGCGGTGGCCCGGGAGGCGGCCAGCGGCCGCCGCGCCCACCAGATGTGGAGGGTGCTGATGTGCCCGTGGCGGATGTTCTTCTCGCGCACCGAATGCGCGCTGACTTCTCGAACCGGGAAGCTCTCCTCGATGAAACGGCGGTCGTG
>NZ_JANWXB010000061.1 GCF_025055495.1 Thermoflexus sp.
GCCCACCCAACCCCCTCCAACAGGAGGGGCGCTCATTCCTCAGCAAGCCCTATCGCAGAACGGCCCATCCGTTCACTCCGATAGACGGAACCCCTGCAGGGCGGCCCATCGGGGATCCGGCTCCCGGACACAGCCACACTCCCCCTCGTTTAGGTTCTGGCCACACTCCGGGCACAGCCCGCGGCAATCCGGCCGACAGAGAACCCGCAAGGGAGTGTTCAGCAAGATGTGCTCCCGCAGCGGTGCGGTCAGGAAGAGATACCCATCGTCGGTCACCGCATAAAACGTCTCCCCGGGGATATCCACCGGGGAGAGGAAAAAGGCTTCCTCAAACTCAAAGGCCATGGGGAAGGCGACCGGTTCCAGACAGCGGGCACACTGCGTGTGGATCTGCGTGGAGATCGTTCCGGAGGCCAGGAGCCGACGATCCGAACGGACCAGCTCAATCTCCCCACGAAGGTAATCCACCTCCACCCCATAGCCCAGATCCCCCGGTCCCTCCTCCAGGGATAGCACCATCCGACTCCCAATCGGCGCGCCGACCAGCGCGCCTACTCGATAACGTAGCATCTTCATGGGGCCCTCCAGGATAGGCCACGCGATCCCATGGCCTGATCCAGGGTTGGGGCAGGTCCGAAAAACCTGCTGGGGTGATTATAGCACATTAGGAATTTCTCCGTCAAGCCGAAGGTTGGAATTTATTTAACACGAGGATGGATCCGAGGCTGTTATCGACATTTCCGGGGACCAAACTCGAACAATGAGGCCATTTTCTACAAAAATAATAGGGCAATTTGATTTTTTAGAGCGAGCGTTTTTCGCGTTTTCCGGCGATTCGTGCTTATTTTTGCCTCGTTGAGATCCGGTAGAGCTAAAGAACAACGCGGAGGACGGGATGGGTTGTCCCCTCTTTCCCTCCCCCCGCGCCGCCAAGCAATGCGGAAGGGATGGGGGTGGAGGGACGGGCCGCTTCGCCGTCCGCCCCTTCACCTGCTTTCTTACGGCGAAGCCTTGGGCCCCTCCCCTACCCCAGGAGGCCCGAATCGGAGGCGATCATAGGCGGCGATGGTGTCCACCACGTGCCGGCGCTGTCGCGCCGCCTCCTCCTCCTGGAGACGACGACGATAGGCTTCCATCCGCCGGTTGATCTCCTGCTGCACCTGTCGGGGACCCCCCACATACAGCAGATGGAAATCCCCGCCAGGGACGCGAACCACCACATGGCCGTAGTTGAGCAGACGAGCCAGGATCGATGGGATCGTATACTCCACGCTCTGGATGCGGGCCAGATTGGCCGTCTGGGTTTCCTCCCGCATCAACATGGGCAGACGATGGGAGAGGATCAGCTGACTGGGGGTCAGGATGTATTCGTCGTTCCGCCAGTTCTCATAGCGCCACCACCACCAGACCCCCAGCAACAGACCGCTCAGGATCAGGGCGCCCCAGCGGATCCCCGGGTCGATCCGATCGATCGGCCACACGTGATGCGCGTGCAGAACCCACCCCAGGATCCACAACCCCAGCGCCGCTGGCGGCCCCCATCCGATGGAGCGGAAAAGGGCTACCCAGTGCTTGCGGTAAATGATGCGATCGCCTACGGTCTCCCGAAGGGGCGGGAAAAAGTAGCGGGCTGCGGCCCGCACGATCAGCCAGATCCGCTCCACCAAGCCAGGGGGAGCAGTCGGAGCAGAAGAGGGGGACGCTGCTTCGGAGGGCACCGGGACCAAGCCCAGGCGATGGCGCAATTCCTGTTGCAGGCGGTAGCGCTGCCTCGCCTGCTGCAGCGCCCGCAGGCGGTCGATCTGTTCATAGATCAGACGCCGGATCCCATCGGGCTGCGGAAGGTTCGAGAAGGCGATCCGCCCGCTGAACGCTTCCACCTCAATATCCCCAAAATCAAACAGATAGGGGCTGGCCAGCGGGGTGCGCCGCAGGATCTGCACCTCCTGGATCTGATCCAGCGGCATATCCTGTCGGGCTTCGGGACCGGGGAGCACATACAGCCAGCGCTCCCGCTCGATGTGAACGATCCGCCGCGTGGTGAGGATGTATTGATCGTCCCACCAGTTCCACACCTGAGCGCCGAGGAGGATCAGGGGGATCGCGTTGAGGAAGAGGGCCGGCCACCAGCCCAGCTCGGCCATCAGAAAGGTCGTCAGCACAATGAACACCAGAAGGAGCACCAAAGGCGGCATGAGGGCCGGGATCAGGCTGATCCAGTGCCGGTGAATGGCCGCGAGAACCTGCTCATCGGGGTCCAGCCACGAAAACCGGGGCGCCCGCAGGCGCGCTTCCACGTCGGAGGGCAATTCCAGACGATGAATCAGATCCGGATGTTCAGCCAGCAACGCGTCGAACTCCGCTTTCTCCAGCAGCCAGCCCTCCACCGGCGTGATCGCCATGGCCGTTACATCCCGCAGGTCGTTCAAGAAAAGGGAATGGGCACCGATCCCCTCCCCCGGCTGAAGATGACGGACCAGGCGCTCGACGCCGTCGGCGCCGATGCGCAGCAGCGCCAAACGGCCGGAGCGGAGGATGAAATAAGCGGGGAACGCCTCGCCCTCGACGAACAGCTCCTCCCCTGGGGCGAGGGTTTTCCTCTTCACCCGCGCCGCTATCTGAGCCAGCTCCTCGGGATCCAGCCGGTGGAACAACGGTTGCTGAGCCAAGACAGCCAGGAGCTCCTCATCCGCCATGGCGCCCCCACAGGGCATCGATCTGCCCAAAAGAAACACGAGTTAGCCCAAAGTCCTCTCACTTTTTAAATGGAGGTCCTTAACGACATAGCCTCCATAGAGATCCGCAATCCCAAGCGACCCTGCGCCCCATCGGCCAGGATCAGGCGGGCGGTGCGCCGGCCCAACTCCACCGCGTAATTCGTCCCCCGATCCCAGGGATACACCTGGCTCATGCTGGCGAAGTAAAGACCCGCCAGCGGCGTGCGCAGATCCGGAATCATCCGGGAATAGTTCACCGGGACCACCGGCTGGGCATAGGGCTCGCGGAAGACCCAATATCGACGGATCCACTCCGGCCGAAAAGATGGGTTGAAGCGCGGGAGGGCAGGCAGGAACGTGCGCAGGAGCTCCTCCGGCGACATCGAGAAATAGGGATGGTCCGCCGGAAGGTAATCGCCGCAATAAACCAGGTGCTCCCCGCCATAATGCTCTGCCGGGATATAATTCGTATGCTCCACCAGGGCCAGGAAGGGGAAACCCGCCCGCTTGGGGAGATTGATCCAGTAAACCCCACGGGTGAGGGGGCGATCCAGCGCCAGGATCAGGACCACCGCCCCCAAGGATCGCAGGGCCAGCAACTGGCCCACGTAAGAAGCCGGCAGCGTTGGAGCCAGCCGGACCAGCAGGCGCGGCGAGGTGGTGACCATCACGGCATCGTAAAGGGCCGAGCCATCGGCCGCCTCTACCCTCCACCCTCCTTCCACGGATTCCAGTCGGAACACTGGGGTCGACAGACGGATCTCGCCGCCCTGATGGCGGATCTGCTCCGCCAGGAGATCGAAGAACGCCTGGAAGCCGCCCTCGAAGGTCCCCAGCCGCGGGCTGCGTTTGTGGATGCGCGCCCAGAACCAGGCCATATTGATCTCCCGGTAAGCCTCCCCGAACTTTCCCTCCAGAAGCGGCTGCCAGATCCGCTCGTAAGCCCGTTGCCCCATATAACGGGGAAGCCATTCATGGGCGGTCACCTGCTCCAGCGGCTCCCAGCGGGGGGTGAGACGGAGATAGGCGACCACCAGACCCATTCGGAGTTTCTCCACCAGGGAAAGGCCGGGGAAACGGAGGACGGCCAGAGGGCTATCGAAAGGATAGGGCCGCTCGTTATACCAGACGGCGGTGACCGGGCGGGGGAACCGCACCCGATGGCTCAGGCCCAGCTCCCGGATCAGGCGCAGGATCTCCGTATCGGAGGCGAACCAGTGATGATAGAATCGCTCCAGAGACCAGGACCAGCCTTCCGCTTTGAAGCCGGAGGCCAGCCCGCCGGCCTGGGGCGCTGCCTCATAAACCACCACCCGGGCGCCCGCGCGCGTCAGATCATAGGCAGCCGCCAGGCCCGCCGCGCCGGCCCCCACAATGGCCACTTGTAGCGCCATGATTCCGTTCTCCGGAGAAAATCCCAGCCCTCAGAGGAATCCTGACTGCAAGGGCCGCCTCAGGGGCGCCCTCCGCGATTGCTTTCATTTTAATCCCACCCGCATTCCCCTGGGATGGCTTCGCCGGCGCCCGCCCGGATCCTCGATGCGACGAGGGGGATGGATCAGCGGGTTGATCGTGCTCGCGGTGTTGCTCACCCTGGACCCCTTGGGGATTCCGGCAGTGCGCTGGATCCGCGAGGGGGATGCCCTCTGGGCGGATGGGCAGGGCCTTTCGGCGCAGCGAGCCTATCAGGCGGCTCTGGCCCTGCGCCCGATGGACCCGGCGGTCTGGCATCGCGTGGCCCGCGCGCACGCCGCCCTGGGAGAACTGGAAGAGGCCGAGGCCGCCTGGAGGCGCGCGATGGAACGGGGAGATCCATGGACGCTCCGGGGTTTGGCGGCGATCGCCACCCAGCGTGGGGAGTGGGAACAGGCGCGGGCGCGCTGGCGGGATTGGGCGCTCCGCTCTCCTTCCGATCGGGAGGCGTTCCGGCGCTGGGCGGAAGCCGCCATGGCCCTCGGCGATGAGCAAGACGCCCGGAGGGCCTGGGAGACCGGGGTATCTTATCATCCGGATGACCTGCAGATCCGTTTCCGGTTGGGCCTCCTGCGGGGCGCTCAGGATCCAGAAGTGGCTCGCGCCCTCCTGGCCTCCCTCCCCTCCCCATGGAAGGAATGGTCGGATCTCCTGCCTGCGCCATGTGCCCCGCATGGTTTATGCGGGGAAAGCGCTTCCGATCAAACATTGTGCCGGTGGGGCTTTGCGCTGTTAGGGGCGTGGTATTGGGGGGAAGCCCGGCTGGCCCTGGCCCGCTGGGTCGAGAGGCATCCGGAAGATCCCGTGGCGATGGCTGCCCTCGGCTACGCGCTGGGGCGCCTGGGGCTGGATGGGACCGCGTGGTTACGGCGGGCCAGCGAGGGCCCTGCCATTCCCCCGGAGGTCCATTATTTCTGGGGCCTTTATCTCTTGGAGCGGGGACGATACCAGGAAGCGCGGGGGCGATTCGCCGCCGCTTATCAGCTGGATCCGAATCCGTTGTATGCTCTGGAGCGAGGGCGCGCGGCGATGTTGGACGGGGATCTCCTGACCGCCGAGCGCTGGCTCCGCCAGGCTCTGGAAGCGGATCGGGGGAACGTGGAGATCTGGATCACGCTGGCCACGCTGTATTTAGGCCATCAGGTGTGGATCGGGAAAGGCATCGAGGCCGCCCAGGAGATCCTTCAGCGGGCGCCTCACCGGGTAGAGGGCTACGAGTGGATGGGGTGGGCCCATTATCTTCGAGGGGAGTGGGCGGAAGCGGAGCGGCTCCTCCGTCAGGCCCTCCAGATGGCCCCGGATCGGCCATCGATTCGTTACCGCCTGGGCATGGTGCTGGCGGCGAAGGGTCAGAGGGAGGAAGCTCGCCGTCTGCTGGAGCAGACGATCCTCCTGGATCCCCGGGGAGGGTTCGGACGCCAGGCGCTCCGGATGCTGACCCGGCTTCAGGGGAGATGAGAATCCGCTTCCCTGATCTGGGGAATTTCTCTTCCGCTTTCACAGGGGAGGACAAGCCTCCCGGCCCTAAACAACGGGCACTCACGTGCCCTACTACTGCTTTGTCCAGTTATAAACTGGGGATTTGAGGAACCGAAGC
>NZ_JANWXB010000071.1 GCF_025055495.1 Thermoflexus sp.
AGCCGGCTGGCCCAGAGGGCCCGGATCATCTCCGGGCGTGCCTGGCGGGCGCTCTCCCCGCCCGCATGCGCCACCACGGCCTCCGGCACACAGTAACGCTCCCAGCCTGCTCGCGCCATCCGCCAGCACCAGTCTACCTCCTCCGCGTAGATCCAATAGCCCTCATCCAGCAACCCCACCGACCGGATGGCTTCCCCCCGAACCATCATCGCCGCTCCGAGAGGATGTCCGATCCGGAACGGCTTCCCTCGCGCATACCAGGCTCGAGGGTAACGCCCGTTCAGGCGGGTCTCCAGCAGGCGGGGATGAAGCGGAAACAGATCCAGGAAGAGCTGGGCCAGCCCAGGGAAATCAAAGGCGCTGTGCTGGAAGCGGCCGTCCGGATAGATCAACCGCGGGCCGCAGACCCCCGCTCGGGGTGTGGCTTCCATGAAGCGAAGCAGGATCCGAGGGGCCTCATCCAGGACTTCGGTATCCGGGTTGAGGAGCCAGACGTAACGGGGCGCAGCGGAACGGTCTGGGTACCCCATGGCCTTCAGGGCCTGATTGTTGGCGGCGGCGAACCCCCGATTCGTGGAGTTCACAATCAGACGAACCATGGGAAAGGCGGAACGGATCGCCTCCGGGGTGCCGTCGCCTGAGGCGTTATCCACCACCCACACCGAGGCCGCGAGCTCCGATCGCTCCAGCGCGGCGAAGAGGGACCGCAGCGCCCGCAACGCCCAATCCCGCACGTTCCAGGTCACCATCACAACGGCCAGATCATCCATCCACGACATCCGGTCCCGTCGGCGTGTTTTCTGACCTACCGGGATGTCCCTGCGGCACGGTGGGGAGATGGCATGGGTTCGGTAGGGGCCATCCACCAGATGTGCCCCTACCGGATCCGCACCCGGATTCGGGATTCCAGCAACGGGAGCCAGGGCCAGCCGGCGGGGGAAACCCGAATCTCAGGGGGCTGGGCCAGCGGGAGGGCCTGCAGCCGCTGGAGCGCGCCCCCCACCGATTGGCCCCGGAGCTCCTTCCGGATGCGGGCGATCGACAGACGGGGGATCGCCTTCCCCTGGGCCTGGACATTCAGACGGATGCGAGGCTGGCCTTCCTCATCGGTCTCCACCGTCGCTTCCAGGTCCTCGCACCCGGTGAAGGCGAAGCCTTCCGCGGCCAGTTCATAACCGGGAGGCACCTGCCGCGCGAGAGCGATCAGCGCCATGGCCCCGATATCGCTGCGCAATACCTTGTAGCCCACCACCCGGGCCCGCATCTCGGCTCGCAAGGCCTCCGCCGGTTCCCCAACCAAGCGATCATATCCTTCGAGCAGCGGCTCCACTCGAAGCGTCTGGGGAAGCACACAATCCTGGGGATCCAGGCCGGCCTGCAACTGCGCATACCCCTGCTGACGAAGCTGGGCGATCAGAGCCTCCCGCACCCGCTCCCGATCCGCCGCGGCCACCACCGGCACGGTTTCCAGTTTCCCACCTGTTAAAGGCTCCGGATTGCTGACCCGCAGGGAGAAGGCCAGTGGTCCTTCCACCAAGTTGATCTGATTCGGACCGACGTTGCCGGCCGGACCGGGCTCGAGGGCCCGCACCTGGGCAACAGCGGTTCCCCCAAATCCCGCCGGCACGGTCACTGAGGGGCTGATCACAAAGCGAACGGCCAGGTTGCCGCTGGCCGCCCGGACGATGGTGCCCGCAGGCACTTCCACCGGACGGGCGGTCTGATTGACCAGAACCACCTGGCCCTCCGCGTAGCCCCTCGGCTGCTCCTGGCGTCCGGTGGCGCGGGTTTCCGCCCGTCCTTCGACCACCACGGCTACGGGATACGCTGGAATCGCTCCGCGAGTCAGATCCCGGGCCACAAGGCGGGGATCCGCCATCAGGCTCTCCTTCACCGCCACCGGCTGTCCCTGAGGATGGAGGGTGACCTCCGCGGAAGGGAAAAGGAAGACAATCAGAAACAACACGGAGAGAAGCCCTAAGCCTCCGATCAGCAGACTCAGCCCGTAGGCCCAGCGAGGAAGGGGCCGGCGGCGGGCCTCTGCCCATGCCCGGATGGCCGAGGTCATCCCCAGAGAGGCCACAGGCTCCTCCCCCTCCTCCAGGATCGGCCACGAGGATCGCCAAGCAGCCTCTCGATGGGAGAAAGCCGGGATCCCCAGCTCGCGAGCGATCCGTCGTCCCTCCACGGAAGGCGTCACCAGGGCGATCCCCTTCCCGATCCCTTCCGCCAGGTGCTGGAGACGCCGCAGCAACACCGGGCTCAACGTCGGATGTTCTGCTGGAACCTCGAGGATCACTCGAGAAGCAGGGGAGATCGCGATCCGGAACCGCAGGGAAGCCCAATCATCGTCCGGCCAAACCGTGAGGATCTCCGGCGGATTCTCCGCTCCTGACGCTGGGTGATGACCTTCGTTCTTCGTCATGATGGCCTTTCTCCGGGTCCTCCAAAGCTTGAAAATCATGGAAACTTCACGCGTCAAGCTCCATCGGAACGCCTTTGGGAGGGATGCGAGCCAGGCCCCTCCCCCTAAAAAATCTCCGTAGAGCTGGGGAGGCGCCTTCATCGGCCCCCAGCTCCAAAATCTGTTGGGAAGCTCAGAAGTTACACATGGCGCATAACCCCTTCGGCTCCCATCAGGAGCAACGGGAAAAAAGGCTGAGATGGCAGAATCACAGGACAGAGCATTAGCAACCCGTCGCCCGCTCTTCGGCCCTCATCCGATCGGAATCGGTTGCCCCGGTTCCGGAATCCCTACCTGGATGTTCGTGCCCCTCAGGATCTCCCGCCATCGCTCCGGCCGTTCAGCATGCACCGGCACCAGCATACGCGGCCGCACCGCTCGGACAAAGGCGGCCAGCTCGTCCTCTCCGGCGTGGCCGGAGGCATGCAATAGCCGGGCGTGGGGATCACCCGCATCCCCAGATGTCGCACCGATTGTCCCAATTGCTCCAGATCCACCGCACAAGCATTTCCCTTTCCTCCCTTCTCCGATCGACCAGGTGGGCAAGTTCTGGCTGGACATCTGGCTGAGCTGGATCATCCCCGTGGCTGTGGGATAAAGTGGATTCGGGACCCTAAAGCCTTCATCCGGAGCAGCCCGCCGATACCAGCGCCAGCCCGACCATGTGGGTCCTAAGACAAAGCCCGCTGGAGGACGATCCCGATAGCGAGCCTCGATGGGTCCTGCCCACACTGTTGGGCGTGCCGACACCAACACATACGAAACAAAACGCTCGGGGCGGATCACCGCCATATCGAAGATGGGGTCGGAGGGGAGAACGAAAGGACACGCGGTGCCCGCCCGAGCGATCAGCCGGAAGGCCTCCCGATCATCGGCGAGGACCGACCCACATGGTAACCGGGCGAGCTCCTGAGCGATCCAGATCTCCTCCTGATCTTCGGGCATTGGCCCTGCACGCAGGATGCTCCACCAGCGAGCAATCTCGCCAGCCTTCATGGATGTCCCATCCGCTGCAATCTGGATGATGGCCAGGACCAGCAATATCCACCCTAGCCGGCGAGGGGTCCGGATCGGGATCCCGGCAAGGGCAAAAATGAACTTCAGCGCCTGATCGAACGGGCGGGGGACGATCCATCCCATCGACCATGCGCTGAGCGTCAGCAAGGGGGAGACCAGATACACCAACAAGCGCTTAGGCTGATAGCGGGCGATCAGCACGGCTACCCCCAGATAGAGGGGCGCAGAGGCCAGTCGATGCAGACCCTCCCGGGCGATCGCGCTGGGAGCCATATAAGCCTCGTCCGGCCGGAAGGCTGCCAGCAGGCTGGAGCCGGGATCGTATAGAAAGCGGAGGGGATCGCTCCCGAACAGCCACGAAACATAAATCCAGCTTCCCACGGCAACAATTGTGGGGAAAAAGAGAACCAAGAGCATTGCCAACAGATGATCCCAGGAACGAAGGCGGGTGAATAGTGGAGCTGTGACAGCGAAGGCTAAGGCGAAGAACGGCGCATAGAAGCTGGCGAAGAACCCCAGGGCAATCAACATGGCGGCGATGAACCCTGCATCGGTCTGTCCGTTCCGGGTGAAACGGAGATACTGGATCCAGGCGGCGAAGAACAACAGAATGGCCAGCACAGCGTCAAAGCTCTGGGTGGCTAAGAACATGCTGCTGGGAGCAGCCATCACCGCGACCAGCAGCCCGACCCGGAGTATGGGGGGAAAGTCCAGGCGTGCCAGACGCGTCCAGATTCCCCAGGCCAGAGCCCCGGCGCTGAGGGCGGAGAGGACGATCGCCGCCGCGGGGCGGGGCCATGGCACCAGTAACAGAATAGGCAGCGGCGGATAGGAGAACCCGATCCATTCCAGACGCCCCCGTTCCCGAATTAGCAAGGCCTTCTCAATGAGATGGGCGTGCTCATTGCTGAGAAAGCCCAGGCGCGTGGCCTCTATCCCCAGCAGCAAATAGGGAAGGCTAAGCCCCCCAATGGCGATCCCCTTCCCCAGCACAGCCTTCCAGCTCATCTCGCACCCTGCCTGCCTTGAAACCTTCTTGTTCTACCTACTCAAACGTGTCAAACGTGCTGACGATGTGTCCATTGGCTGATCCCGTGCCGGGTTTTCTCCCAGTAGAAGGGGCGGGTGAACAGCTGCCAAAGGGCCTTGTAGGCGGCAACGCTGTGCAGAACCCAGTAAATGGGATTCAGCAGGGACCAAGGGATCAGATCATCATAGCGACGCTTGAAACCCGCCAGCATATTCAGATAGATCGCAATCGCGTTCCCGAACAGAAGATTCAACAAGCTGATGTAAAGGATGGGGGGCGGAAAAACAGGATCGAGCCCCTTGGTCCCTGTTAACACCCAGATCAGGAACATTCCCCACATCCAGGGCGCACTGAGGAACGTGAGCGGCGTCCCAGCAATTAATAAAAGAAAGCCCAGCGTCCGACGCAGCCCAAGGCGCCTCAACAGATACAGAGGGCGACGGGAATGCACCAGGGCGGTCTGCATGTAGCCTTTAATCCAGCGAGAGCGCTGACGGATCCAGTTGCCGACCTGGGTGTTGGCCTCCTCGTAAGTAGTGCTGTTGATGACCCCTACCTTATAACCGGAGATATCCGCACGGATCCCAAGATCCGCGTCCTCCGTGACGTTGAACGGATCCCATCCGCCCAGTTCGCGCAGGCGATCGGTTCGGAAGTGATTGCTGGTACCGCCGAGCGGAATGGGAAGACGCAAACGATGCAACCCAGCAAGCATGTAATCAAACCAAAAAGAGTATTCCAGCGTAAACATCCGGGTCAGGAAGTTCTCCCGAGCGTTGTAATAGTTCAACGCCGCCTGCACGCAGACCAGATCCGGATCACCTTTGCGGAAAGCGATCACGGCTTTCTTCAGCTGATCCGGCTCTGGACGATCCTCGGCGTCATAGATCACCAAGAACTCCCCAGTGGCGAAGAACAACCCTACATTGCAGGCCTTTGGTTTCGTGCGCGGGACCCCAGGCGGGATCAAGACGAAGAAGAAATGGCCCGGTGGATGGGCAGCCTTCGCTGCTTCCAAGGTTTCCTTGTCATCCTCTTCGATCAGCAAAAGGACTTCCAGCTTCTCCGGCGGATAGTCCAGCCGGGCCAGGCTCTCGATCAGAGACTGGATCACTTCCGCCTCCCGATAAAGCGGGACCAGCACGGTGTAACGGGGAAGTTCTTCTTCGCGAAGAGCCGCCACCTCCTCTGAGGAGATAGCCTCCATCCGCTCATAGCGTGCTCCGACAAGGGAGGCGATAAACTTGAACAGGATCCCGGACAAGAAAAAGACATTAAGGAGCGCATTCAGAGCGATCCCGGTGAACCGCGGCGCCCAGACCAGCCCCACCAGGAGCGAAAGCAGGAACATGGATAGAACAGCGAACTGGAGAGAGGTGAGCACTGTATAGGCAGACTCCCAAGGCCTCCGATAATACAAGCCATAGGTGGCCTCAGCCAGGATGTCCGAGCGGAAGAGACACAAGAGAACCTGCCGGATATCCCACTCCGTGGTGATCCGAAATCGGGCCACGGGCACCTGGAAGCGTCGTTCCGCTTCCGCCCGCAGCGCTTCATCCGGACGACGCGCTGTGGCAATTTCCACACCCTCATCCGTCCACCGGAGAGGGATCATCCACGCGTCCTGCATTTCAGAGGCTGGATATCGCTGCACCAGCTCCGGATCAGGGGGTTCTTCCAGCAAATTCACAAAGGGATGACCCCAGAGCTCGGCCAGCGCGCGGTAGAGATCGAGGCGTCGAATGAGGCCTCGGGAGACCAGGATCTGGCCCAAGCGCTCCCGGGTTCGCTCCTGGATCTGCAAGGCCCATGCCAGATCCTCCGGACGCAACAGACCCTGCGCGACCAGATATTCCCCAAGCTGAAGTTTCATCCCTTCCGACATTCAACCCAGCCCCTGAGTCGCAGATCGGAGAGCCCCAGTGGGCTGACTTTCCATTCCCCCGGGGAATACGGCGAAGAAGACGCGATCCCTTCATCCATTCCCCTTGAGACGTTTTCCTACCGGCCACATCGCGAAGCGGCCAGGGGATCTCCCTTCCTCTGTTTAGGGTTGCGGCGTTCCGGGTGGGCCCAATCGAACCAGTCGGGGATAGATCCAGATCAGGAACACAACCACCGCAATCAGAGCCGCACCAGCTACCCAGAAACGGATCCGGGGCCATTCAATGGTCGGGGAGGGCGGCAGGGGAGCGACCTGCAATCCGCCTCCCCGCAGGCGCATCGCGATGGGGAGTGCTCCATCCGGCCAGATCCATACATCGCCGCTCAAGCCATACCATCCCAAAGCAGGGTCCAGCGCCTGGCCCAACCCACGAAGATCCGGGCGGCCTCCCCGCCGGGTCAGGAGCAGGATCTCCCGCTCCCCATCCGTGAAGGTCTGCAGCACGGCGAAGGACTGACTGATCTCCATTCGGAAGCGCTCGCGTCCTTCCACATCGATCACTCGGAACGGGCGGGGATCCAAGGGAGGGCGCAACGGGAGCACCTTCTCCGGATCCAGGGCGATCAGGAGCAGAGGGCCTGGCGTGGTCAATGCCTCTTCCCAGCTTCGGACCTGGGGGGCCAAAGCGGTCCGGGTTGTTCGCTGTAGCACGGCGATCAGCTGGGCGGCCGCCTCCATCGTTTCCAGGTTCATGGGATCCAAGCCGACGGTGAAAGCCGGCAAGAGCCCCTGGGGGAGGCGCTCGAACCCGGAGGGCAGATGAGTCCCGCGCTGGAACTGGAAGTAAGAAGCCCCTTCGATGAACACGGTGAGGGGATGAACGCCCACCCGACACTCCCCGCCTGGGGGCGTGTAGACGATCCGCAAAGTCAGAGTGTTATCCCGCCGGAGCAACCCATCGGGGAGAGCCATCCAGCGATCGAAAGGGCCCCCGGCAAGAGGCTCCCCATAAATCAGCCCGCCGTTGAGCAAGACCAGCAATTGGGCCTGACCGCCAGGTGGAATCGGGCTAACCCGGCCAGCCAGGCGCAGATGGATCCCACGCGTGGGTCCTCCCAGGTCTGCCTGGGCGAAGAATATCCGAGCCTCCATAGGCCCGGAGCCGCTCATTTGTATCTGAGGATAGCCCAGCGCGGCCAGGGTCACCTGATTTCCACCGGATGGCGTGGAGAACGATCCCTCCAGAGCGGAAACCTCCGATGCTTGCATCCCACTGAGATAGGCTGCCAGGGCTTCAACGCTGGCAGACAGAGAGCCAGGTGGCCCTGTGATCTCCAACAACGGCATCCGACTGCCCTCTGGGAACCTCAGCGCCAGCTGCGAGACCGGCCCACTGGAAAGGCGGACCCCACGAGCCCAGGGGTCTTCTGGTGGATGGAACGACACGCTGGCTGGGCGGACCGTGATCGTGAGCGGTCCGCCCTCCGCGAGACGAGCTCCGAGAGCAGCCAACCGCAGCGCCGCCGTAGCTTCCTCCAGCGAGGGAGGATCCGGTAGCTGAAGATGCAGCACTCGCAGAACCGGTGGCCAGAACTCAGCCACCCGCCCTGGAGGTTCAAGCTCTCCTTCCATGTCCACTTCCATCCGGTCCAGCTCCACGCGGAGCTGCTCCGGGGCCGCGCAGTCTTTTGAAAGCTCGGAGGCCTGAAGCCGCCATGAGAGGATCAACCGGTCAGCACGCACCTGTGCCTCCTCTAGAGGGATGGCCAGGCGCATCTCGGGGAGAGTAAGACGAGTCCACTGGATGGTTCGCTTATCCTGAGCGATCGCCAAGACAGACCCGATAGCCTCGGGGGAGACCCGAGCGCGAGCGAATAGGCGGACAGGGCGAAGGCCTCTGGGAACTGGAACGGAGAGAGGCTGCTCGGCTATCGGGCCTGCAAGGACCAGAGGTTCTGGAGCACCTAGGGAAGCTAAGTCAAACGTCCATCGTCTCCCTTGGGCCATAGCCCTTGTGGTGGTCCCTAACAGGAACAAGGAGAACAAAACTATAGCAATGATCAGAAAGCGATATTTCATGCCAAGATCCTCGTTCAATCTCGTTTGGGTAGCTCTATTCCTCAGAACAGGAAATAAGCGCTGGATTCCTGATCCTGGTCTGTATTATACAGAATCAAGCCCGCGCCCCAGCGATCTAAGGTCTGATGCTTTGTCCAGTTATAAACCGGGAATTTGAGAAACCGAAGCCAATTCAGAAGGCCATAGCCCTCCCTCAAACATCCTGAACAGCTGCAGGGATAGATAGTAGCTCTTACTCCAGGCCTAAAAAGCCCGATAGAAGCAACGAACGGCCTTCCTGCTTGGCCTGACGCTTGAGCGCCGCCAGATGCCTCACTAATCGTTCCAGATCGATCTGGCGTGATGGATCCACCACACCGCCGACGATCGAGACGGAAAGCGCCGGTGCCTGAACGGCCTCATCAAACTCTTCCAGAAGATGACGAGCGACAGGACTGAGGATATGCGGCTGAGTGAAGATCACGAAATCGTCTCCTCCGATGTGGCCAATGAAATCCCGGGCCGGGTCCCCATATCGTGCCATCACCCTTTCTAGAAGGCGGGCAAAGGACTGCAATACCCGATCCCCTTCCAGAAAACCATAGCGATCGTTGAACTCTTTAAATCGATTGAGGTCAATATATGCGATTCCAAACGGCTGATTCCCCTGCAGACGATGGCGAAGCTCTCTCTCGATCTCCGGATTGCCCGGTAGACCGGAGAGCGGATTGGTCGAGCGTTCCCGTCGGGAGCGACGGAGATGCATCTCCACACGGGCAAGCAATTCCGGAATCGCCACCGGCTTGGTAAGGTAATCATCCGCACCGGCCTCAATCCCCCGCAACTTGTCTTCGATGCGCCCCAGGGCCGTTAGCATCAGGACCGGGACGGTCCGCAAATGCCATAGCTGCCGTAAGCGTCGGCAGACCTCGAAGCCGCTCAGATCTGGCAGCATCACATCCAGCAGAATCAAATCTGGTGGATCATTTCTTGCCTTCTCCAGCGCGGTGGAGCCATCCTCAGCGACCTCCACCCGATGACGTGCATTACGCAAAACCGCAGCCACCAATTCCCGCAAGGCAGGATCATCTTCCACCAACAGCACATGGGCCCCAGATTCAGACATTCTCAGAAACCTTCCACCTAAGATAGATAAAAGTTGGTCAAGCAACTTATCCGTTCCGGCACAGGCGGACGATCTCGTCAACGACATCATTCACAGAGGGCACCAGGCGATCCGCATACGCCTCCAGAACCTCCGCTTTCGGGCCAGGGTGCGGAGCGACCCCGAACACAGTCAGGCGGACCGACATCCCCAGCTCATACAATCGGCGGACCGTTCGGAATACCC
>NZ_JANWXB010000363.1 GCF_025055495.1 Thermoflexus sp.
ACCCCGTGTTGGTCCGATGTGCTTTGTCCTGGTCCGGATGGCCAGGGCCCGTCCCCCCGGCCCAAACGGCCGGGGGGGGGAGATAAAACATGTTGGGGGGGCGGGGGGGGGGCCTTTTGCCCCCCGCACCGCCCCCGAAAACCCCTAAATGAACAATAGACAAAGCAAAAATCCGGTCAATCAACAAGAAAATGGCGGCCGTGCGCCCCTTGTCGAGCCCGCCTCTCCCCACCAGAGACCCTTCGAACGGCTCCAGCCCGGCGCCCCTGCGGCGCGCGAACCGGGACGGCTTACCGTTGCTCCCTTCCGGGCCTGGCGGGGTTCACCGGGGTCCGCCGCGCAGGACCGGACCTTCATCGCCGGGAAGGATCCCTTGGGGGGGCTGCGCTAACCCTCGAAGGGGATGTCAGCCCCGCGTCTGGCGGATTTCGGGTTCAGGGAACCGCCACCTCCCCGCCTGAGCACGGCCGCCAGTTTTAGCGTATCGGATTCCCTACCCCGTGTCAAGCTGGAATCCCCGGGCCCTAAGGGTTCAGGAGCTCTCGGACGCGGGCCTTTGGTCTTTGCGATCCACTCCCTTTGTGGTCCGGGCTGGCCGGAGGAAGGGGTTCCAAGGAAGGCCCCCAGACAAACCGGGGATACGCCCTAAAAGCCCCAGGGATCAGGATAAAATGCAGGCGGGATGGAGCCTTCCTGCACGGAGTGGGAAAAATGCAAACCGAAGAGATACGCCTGCGCCCAGCGCGACCGGAGGATCAGATCATCATCCGTCGCCTGGTCTGTCAAGCCCGGTTGAATCCCTTTGACCTGCACTGGTCCCGCTTCCAGGTCATAGAGGCAGGCGAGCAAGTCGTGGGCGTAGGTCAGATTCGGCATCATGGGGATGGCACCCGAGAACTGGCCTCCCTGGTGGTGGATCCCGCATGGCGGGGCCGTGGCCTTGGAAGCATACTGGTGCGAGCTCTGATGGCTCAGGAGCCCGGCCCCCTTTACCTCGTATGTCGAAGGGAGCTAGAAGGCTTCTACCAGCGCTTCGGCTTCCAGAGGATCTCAGGCCAGGAGATGCCGCCGCGCTTTCGATGGATCGACCGAATGGCCCGGCTATTCGGTCGATCATGGATCGTGATGCGGTGGGTGCCCTGACCGATGCTCCGTCTATGGTCATACGCCGTGGCTAACTTCCGAGCTCTCCCGCATTTGGGGCTAAGGCGCGGCCTTCGGCGGCGCCCCAGCCCCAAAAATATTTTTTAATTGCAATTCCCTCCCTCTCCGTAGCCCTCAGGACCAGGAGGGAGGCTGCCCCCGTATCCGTGGAAAGCCTGGGCGGAAGACCGCACCGTTCCCTGGTCGAACAAAGATGAGGCATCGATCCGGTGGGCGCTGGAGATCGCCGCTAGGGATCAGCGGACAGGAGGTGAAATGAAAAGGATGGAAAAGATTCAACGGGAGTTTCTCTACGGGCGTCACGCCGTGCATGAAGCCCTGCGGGCCGGGCGGCGACGGATCTACCGGCTGTTGATCGCCGAAGGCCTCCAACCCCGGCCCATCCTGGAGGAGATCCGCGCGATGGCGACGGATCGCGGGATCCCCCTCCTGACCGTGCCCAGGGCCCGCCTTGACGCCATCACAGACGGCCATCAGGGAGTCGTGGCGGAGGCCGATCCGTATCCCTACGTGGATCTGGAACAGGCGTGGGCGGAAAGCGCTGGTCGGCCCGATCCACCCTTCTGGCTGGCTCTGGATTGCCTCCAGGATCCCCAGAACTTCGGCACGTTACTGCGGACTGCGGAGGCGACAGGGGTGCATGCCGTTCTGTTCCCCGAACATCGCAGCGCCCGGGTGACACCCGCCGTGGTGAACGCCTCCGCGGGTGCCGTGGAACACCTTCACATGGCCCAGGTGACCAACCTGGCGCGGGCGTTGGAGCAACTAAAAGAACGGGGGATATGGATCGTGGGCCTCCAGCAGGATCCCCGCGCCATCCGTTATGACCAGGCGGACCTCGGCGGCCCGATCGCCTTGGTGGTGGGCAACGAGGAATCCGGCATCCGCCCTCTGGTTCGGCGCGTCTGTGATTTTCTGATCTATCTCCCGATGCGCGGCCGGGTCGCCTCGCTGAACGCCGCTACCGCCGGCGCCGTCGCCCTTTACGAAATCGCCCGACGAAGGGACTTCCAATAATCTGACCTCGGCCTCCCCGACGAAGGCCTCGGGCTACGTCGATGGGTTCAGAAAGCAGGCCATCTGCCCCGCATTCGCTTCACGGTTGGGATCCGGAATTCGACACGGTTTCAGGGATAGTGGGGTAAGATAGGGGGATCCCCGAGCAGGGAAGGGCAAAAGAGCAAAAGAGAGAAGGACCGGCGGATCCCCCTTCGGCTGTCCAAATTCGCCTGTCTATGGATGGGATGACCACCGGAGTCATCCAAATTTGACAAAAACTCCTCTTTCGCCTATAGTTGAGAACAGCCCTCATGAAGACCCGGTTCTCACGCCGAAATCCACGCAGGGGACCTCATCCCTGGCCCGGGAGGGCTAGGGAAAGGTCCTTTATTGTCTTTTGTCGAAAGCGCATGAAGAGCCGGAAGGGCTTTTGAAAATTACCTCCTTTTTTGATCCAGCCAGAGCAGGGCTGCCCGCATTCCCGCAGTGGAATGCGGAGCGCAATCCGGATGGATCATCCCCATCCTCGTCCCGCGCGGTCTTCACAATCATTGAAATTGAAAAGGTGGGAAGATTTTGCCTGCATCCGGAGGATTGGTTTCGGCAAATTCTTTCATCTTCCCTCCCCACGGCCTGAAGAACCGCGCTGAGGGAAGATGAAAACGATTTTTGGGGGGACGGACCGCCTGGTCTTCAAGCCCCCCGAAAGCAGATGAGCTGGGCAACTTCTATCAGGATGTGATTTGTCCTCAGAGGAGGCACCTGTGGAGGCCAAGGAGTTTCGCGCCCTGCGGATCTCGCTGGCATCGCCGGAGCAAATCCTGTCGTGGTCCTACGGCGAGGTCACCAAGCCGGAGACCATCAACTACCGTCGGCTACGGCCGGAGAAGGACGGCCTGTTCTGCGAGGTCATCTTCGGCCCTACCCGGGATTACCAGTGCTACTGCGGGAAGTATAAGGGGCCCCGTTATAAGGGCATCGTCTGCGAGAAATGCGGCGTGGAGGTCACCCGGGCGACGGTGCGCCGGGAACGGATGGGGGATATCAAACTGGCCGCCCCGGTGGCCCACATCTGGTATACCCGGCGAGTTCCTTCTTACCTGGGCTTGCTGCTGGATATCTCCCGTCGCAACCTGGATCGAGTCCTCTACTTCGCCCAATATGTGATCACCTCGGTGGACGAGGAGGCGCGACAGCGGGCCCTGAAGCGCCTGGAGGAGGAATTCGAGCGCGAGCGTCGGGCCATCGAAGCCAAATACCAGAAGGAAATCGAGACGCTCTTGTCGAAGGTCCAGAGGCTGGAGGAGCGGGAGCGCCAGAAGCTGGCGGACCGGGAGGCGCGGATCGAGGAGAAGTGGGACGCGGAGGTGGAAGCCCTGATGCGGGAGGCCCAGCGAACCCAGGCCCGCCTGGAGGAGCGGCTGGGCAAGACCATTCGCGCCCCGATTGTCTTCGAGCCCACCGGAGAGGTGATTGCGGACACCGGGGAAACGGTGGCCCGGGAGCATCTGGCCGCCCTGAAGCGGATCCTGGACGAGCAACTGAACCGGATCAAAGAAAAAGAAGCGACCGAGCGCTCCCGCGCCCTGGCGAAAACCGAGGAAACGCTGAAGGTCCTCCGGGAGGCGGCGGAGGAGAAGATCGCCGCTCTGAAGGATCAGGCCGCCCGGGAGGTCGAGGCCCTGCGCCAGCGGATCCAGGCGGAGCGCGATGAGCTGGTGAGCCTGGCTCCTCTCCAGTTCCTGGGCGAGAGCAAATATCGGGAACTGAAGAGCAAGTGGGGGCAGGTCTTCAAGGCAGAGATGGGGGCGGAGGCTTTCCTGGAGATCCTCCAGCGCCTGGACCTGGAGCAGATGGCCAAGGAGCTATGGCAGGAAATCCGCCAGGCCAAATCCAAGCAGCGCCGCAAGAAGGCCATCAAGCGCCTCCAGATCGTCCGCGCGTTCCTGCGGAGCGGCAAC
Organism: Thermoflexus sp.; assembly: GCF_025055495.1. GTDB lineage: Bacteria > Chloroflexota > Anaerolineae > Thermoflexales > Thermoflexaceae > Thermoflexus. The sequence continues at coordinate 4,125 of NZ_JANWXB010000363.1, forward strand.
CGCCCCGAGTGGATGATCCTGCGGGTCCTGCCCGTTCTCCCGCCGGACCTTCGACCGATGGTTCAGCTGGACGGCGGCCGCTTCGCCACCTCGGACCTGAACGACCTGTATCGGCGGGTGATCAACCGGAACAACCGCCTGAAGCGCCTGCTGGAGCTGGGCGCGCCCGATGTCATTGTCCGCAACGAGAAGCGCATGCTCCAGGAGGCCGTGGACGCCCTGATCGACAACTCCCAGCGGGGCAAAGCCATGTCCCGCCGCGGGCGCCGCGAGCTGAAATCCCTCAGCGATATGCTGCGGGGGAAGAAAGGGCGTTTCCGCCGGAATCTGCTGGGCAAACGGGTGGATTACTCCGGGCGCTCGGTGATCGTGGTGGGGCCGCAGCTGAAGCTCCACCAGTGCGGCCTGCCCAAGTCCATGGCCCTGGAGCTCTACAAACCATTCGTGATCGCCCGGCTGATCCAGTATAACTATGCCGCCAACATCAAAGGCGCCCGGCGGCTGATCGAGCGCCAGCGGCCGGAGGTCTGGGAGGTGCTAGAGGAGGTCATCAAGGAGCGCCCGGTGTTGCTGAATCGGGCTCCCACGCTCCACCGCCTGGGCATCCAGGCGTTCGAACCCGTGCTGGTGGAAGGCAAGGCGATCCAGATCCACCCGCTGGTCTGCGCCGCTTTCAACGCGGACTTCGACGGGGATCAGATGGCCGTCCACGTCCCGCTCTCCGACATGGCCGTCTGGGAGGCCCGGAACCTCATGCTGTCCAGCAAGAACCTGTTGCTACCGGCCAACGGGGAGCCTGTGGTTGGCCCCACCAAAGACATGGTGCTGGGCTGCTATTACATGACGATGACCATGCCCAACGGCCAGGGGGAGCCCTCCCGGATCTTCGCCAACCTGGAGGAAGTGGAGCTGGCCTATCACCTGGGCAAGGTGGCCTTGCACGCCCCGGTTCGGGTCCACACGCATACGGTTTACGATGAGAACGGCCAGCGGTATCCGGATGGCAAGCCCCGTCGGCGGCTGATCGAGACCACCGTGGGGCGGGTTCTCTTCAATCTGATCCTGCCCGAGGGGCTCCGCTTTGTGAACGAGACCATGGACAAAGGCCGCCTCAAGGATCTGGTGGCCCAGTGCTTCCAGTGGCTGGGGCCCGACGCCACCGTAGAGCTGGTGGATCGGCTGAAGGAGATCGGCTTCCGCTACGCCACCCGCTCTGGCGTCACCATCGCCGTGGCCGATCTGCCCATCCCATCGGCCAAACGGGACGTGCTGGCCCGCTATGAGGCCCTGGTGGCGGAGGTGGAGCGCCAGTATCGACGCGGGCTGCTGACGGAGGAGGAGCGCTACAACCGGGTGATCGACCTGTGGCAGCGGGCGACGAACGAGATCGCCGAGGCGGTGAAGCAAACGATGAGCATGGATAACAGCGTGGCGATCATGGCCCTCTCGGGCGCCACCAAGGGTGGCTTCCAGCCGGTGGCACAGCTGGCGGGGATGCGCGGCCTGATGGCCGACCCGACCGGCCGGATCATCGAGCTCCCCATCCGTTCCAACTTCCGGGAGGGGCTGACCACCATCGAATACTTCATCTCGACCCATGGCGCCCGGAAAGGCCTGGCCGATACGGCCCTGCGCACCGCCGACGCGGGCTATCTCACCCGCCGCCTGGTGGATGTCGCCCAGGACGTGATCATCAACGCCCACGATTGCGGCACCCGTGCCGGCATCTGGATCCGAGCCGCCGACGATGTCGGCGGCCAGGCCCTGCGGGAGCGGATCTTCGGCCGCGTCCTGGCCGCGCCGGTTTTCGATCCCCGGACTGGCGCTCTGATCGCCGATACCGGCACGCTCCTGGATGAACCCCTGGCAGAGCGGATTGAGAAGGCTGGCGTTCAGGAGGTCTATGTTCGCTCGCCGATGACCTGCCAGCTGCGCTACGGGGTCTGCGCCCTCTGTTATGGGCGCGACCTCGGGACCGGTCGGCTGGTGGAAGTGGGCACGGCGGTGGGCATCATCGCCGCTCAGTCCATCGGTGAGCCCGGGACCCAGCTCACCCTGCGGACCTTCCACACCGGCGGCGTGGCCGGCGTGGCGGACATCACCCAGGGTCTGCCGCGGGTGGAGGAGATTTTCGAAGCGCGCCGGCACCCCAAGGGTGAGGGCCTGATGGCCGATATCGACGGCATCGTCCACATCTACCGCACGGAGGAAGGAGGGCGGCGGATCCGCATCGTCAAGAGCGAGCGGAAGGAAGACGTCTACGAGATCCCCGGCAACTGGTCGATCAAGGTAGAGGACGGTCAGGAGATCCTCGAAGGCCAAGTGCTGGCCAGCCGCGGAGAGCAACAGATCACGGCCCGGCACAGCGGGCGTGTGGTTTACCGCAAGGGCGAGCCCCTGAAAGTGGTCTACGAGCTCCGGGATGAGCGGGAATATGAGGTTCCCGCTACCGCTCGTCTGCTGGTGGAAGAAGGACAACGGGTGAAGGCCGGGGACGCGCTGACCGAAGGGCCCAAGAACCCGCACCGGATCCTGCGGTTGCTGGGCCGGGAGGCCGTGCAGCTTTACCTGCTCAGCGAGCTCCAGAAAGTTTACCGCTCCCAGGGCGTGAACATCAACGACAAGCACTTCGAGCTCATCATCCGTAAGATGCTGAGCAAGGTCCAGATCGTCAACCCGGGCGACACCGACTTCCTGCCCGGCGATCTGGTCGATCGACTGCTCCTCCAGGATATCAACGCCCGGCTGGTCGCGGAGGGCAAGCGCCCGGCCACCGCCCAGCAGGTCCTGCTCGGCATCACCAAGGCCGCCCTGGCAACGGACTCTTTCCTGTCGGCTGCTTCCTTCCAGCACACGATCCGGGTGCTGGCGGGGACAGCCCTGGAGGGCAAGATCGATGAGCTGCGCGGCCTGAAGGAGAACGTCATCATCGGCCGCCTGATCCCCGCAGGGACCGGGTTCCGGTATTACGCCGAGAAACGAGGCATGGAGGCCATGTCCCGCGGCGGTACCGGCCCCACCCTGGCGGAGGCGGTGACCACCGCCATCGACCTCTAAATGCGCTGTTGTCAACCGGAGGTTTGGGGTGGTGGGGTGGGCGGCTTCGCCGTCCGCCCCACCACCCCAGCTTTTCTTAACCCCCCGCTCCACCGGCCCTTCGGGCCGTGAGACATTCTTCCGCGGCCTCCCGCTTCTTCATTCTCTGGATAAGAGGTTCACGGCATCATGCCTTCGGTCTTTGTCGCCTTGGATCTGGAGACCACGGGTCTGGATCCGGAAACCGATGCCATCATCGAGATCGGAGTCGTCAAATTTCGGGGAGAGACGGTGCTCGACGCCTGGAGCACCCTGGTCCGCCCCGAACGGCCGATCCCCCCTTCGGTGATCGAGCTCACCGGGATCCGGCCGGAGGAGGCCGAGCAGGCCCCCCCCTTACGCGCGGTGCTTCCCCGCCTTCGGGCGATCGTAGGGAATGCCCTCCTGGTCGGCCATTCCATCGACCAGGACCTGGCGTTCCTGCGCCGCCATGGCCTTTTTATGGAAAACGAAGCCCTGGACACCTATGAGCTCGCGGCCATCCTGGTTCCCTATGCCGGCGCCCACGGCCTCTCCACCCTGGCCCATAACCTGGGGATCCCGGTGGGGATGGTTCATCGGGCGCTGGAGGACGCGCGACTCACCTACCGGCTGTTCCTGGCCCTGTTCCAACGCGCCTGTCAGCTCCCAGAGCCGATCCTGGAGGAGATCGTCCGCCACGCTGCTCACCTTCCCTGGCCGCCCCGACGCTTCTTTGAGGAAGCCCTGCGGACAGTGCAACGGGGCCGCTTCATTGATCCGAGCATCGGCGCCCAGCTGCGGGCGAAGGGCCTGGCCACCTCCGAATCCTATCTGGTTCTCCCTCCTGTGCGAGCACGGCCTCTGCGCCCCAGGCCTCAACCCCAGCCGCTCGACGAGGAGGAGCTGGCCCAGCTGCTGGAGCCTGACGGCGCTCTCTCCCGGATCTTTCCGGAATACGAGCACCGCCCTCAGCAGGTGGCCATGCTCCGGGCCATTGCGGGGGCGTTCAACGAAAGCAAGCACTGGATGATTGAAGCGGGAACGGGAGTGGGCAAGAGCCTGGCCTACCTGATCCCGGCCGCCCTCTGGGCCATGCGAAACGGGGAGCGCGTGGTGATCTCCACCAACACCATTCACCTCCAGGAACAGTTGCTCCAGAAGGACATCCCCATTCTCCAGCGTCTGCTCTCCGAATCCGGGTTAGCAGACGGCTCCACCCTACGGGTCGCGTTGCTGAAAGGCCGGGCGCATTACCTGTGCCCAGCCCGGTTGATGCATTTGCGACACGCCGGACCAACCAGCGTCGAGGAGATGCGGGTGCTGGCCAAGATCCTGGTGTGGCTGCCCACAACGCAAACCGGAGACGGCGACGAACTGTATCTGCCCACGCCGGTGGAACGAGCGCTGTGGGGCCGTCTCTCCGCGGACAACGAGACGTGCACAGCCGAAGTATGCGCCGCATGGGGCGAAGGAGGCTGCTTCCTCCATCGAGCCCGGAAGGCCGCGGAAGCCGCCCACCTGATCATCGTGAACCACGCGTTGCTCTTCGCGGATGCCACCGCGCAGAACATGGTGCTTCCAGAGCACCACTATCTGATCATCGATGAGGCCCATCACCTGGAGCAGGCGGCCACGAAGCAACTGACCGTGGAGATCGATCGCTTCGGATTGTTGCGCATGCTCCAGGAAGCGGGGAGCGCGCGGGAGCATCGAGGGGGCGGGCTGGTGAGCGCATTGCTTCACCTGGGACGGAGCCTTCCTCCCGCGTTGCGCAACACCCTGGCCGGCATGACCCGCCGTCTGAGCGAGGCCGTGGAGGCCGCCCAAACCGGCGTGGATCTTCTGATGAACGCCCTGACGGCCTTTCTGGAGGAGATCGCCTCAGATGGCGGGGAATACGCCCGCAAGGTGCTGCTCACGGACGCCGAACGGAGCCGTCCGGCCTGGGCCGCCGTGGAGCAGGCCTGGGAGCTCCTCGCCCTTCGCTGGGGAACAGTCCAGGAAGCGTTGAACGCGATCCGGGCAGCGCTTACGGAGTTGCTGGACCATGGGTTCGCGGAAGTGGAGGAAGCCCTAGGGCTGGCCAATGGGCTCAGCCACGATTTCGAGAAAATCCGCCAGGCCCTCGAGGCGGCGATCCGAAAGCCGTCGCCGGATACCGTCTACTGGCTGGAAGGCCACGTGGGCGAGGGGAACTGGGCCCGCGTGGGTCTGTATGCGGCCCCCCTCGATGTGGGGCCGCTGGTGCGACGACACCTCCTGGAACCGAAGCGGTGCGTGATCATGACCTCCGCCACCTTGCGGACCGTAGACCGGGAACGTCAGGAGCCTTCCTTTACCCATCTCAAAAACCGGCTCGGGGCCTGGGAAATGGAGGAGCTGGCCCTGGATTCCCCGTTTGACTATCGGCGAAACGCGCTGCTGTATCTAGTGACCGACATCCCGGAGCCCGGCCAGGCCGGCTACCAGCGGGCGGTGGAGCAGGCGATTCTGGAGGCCGCCCGAGCCCTCAGGGGGCGCACCATGGCCCTCTTCACCGCCTACGCCCCCCTGCGGCGGGCGGCCCGCGCCCTGGCCGCCCCCTTGGCGAAGGCCGGGATCTCGCTTTATGAACAGGGCGATGGGAGCTCCCGGCGACAGCTGGTGGAGCGCTTCCGATCCGCGGAGCGGGGAGTGCTGCTGGGGACCCGAAGCCTGTGGGAGGGGGTGGATATCCCGGGCGATGCGCTCTCATGCCTGGTGATCACCAAACTTCCCTTCGAGGTCCCGGATGAGCCCGTCTTCGCGGCTCGGAGCGCCCAGTATCGGGATCCGTTCCTCGATTATGCGGTGCCGGAGGCCGTGCTGCGGTTCCGCCAGGGGTTCGGGCGCCTGATCCGCAGCCGCTCCGACCGGGGAGTGGTGCTGATCCTGGATCGGCGGATCATGACCCGCACGTATGGTGCATGGTTTCTGAAGGCTCTGCCCCCATGCGCGATCCATCGGGGCCCTCTCGCCGAAATCGGAGCTGTGGTGAAAGCATGGCTGGAAACCACCGCTGAATGACCGTCCCCAAAGATCTTCGGTGGCATTTCACCACGGACGGATGAGGATGCAGCAGCTATGGACCCTCCCCCTATGCCCTTACTTTTTTGGGCGGGCGAAGCTGCCCTCAGCGGCCCACACCCCCGAAAAACTTCCCGTTTTGCTTGCCTCGTGGAATTCTCTGTGCATAAAATCAAAGTCACACGTTTCTCTCAGAGCTTGCCGGGACATCTTGATGCTGCCTGGAATCGGCCTCGTGGGGGCACTGGGCACTGCTCCAGAAAGGGGCGGCGAAGGCAGCGGATCTGCTGATTTTTCTTTTTCCCTCTGGAGGTGGATGGTGGAACGGAACGCGCGAGGGATTCTACAAACCTGGACAGGACGGCTGGATGCTTTCACTGTTCTCCTTCAGCAATCGGTGCAGGGTGGAGCCCTGTGGGTTCCCATCCTCGCGGTCCTCACCGCTCTGGTCATCGGCGGGATTGTGGTCACGGCGGCGACAGGCCAACCCTTCCTGGCCCTCTTGGCTTACCAGGGCCTCTGGGAAGGGGCCTTCGGCTCCCCCAAGGCCCTCAGCGAGACCCTTGTCCAGATGACCCCTTATGTCTTTGCGGGTCTGGGCATCGCCCTGGCCTTCCACGGCGGCCTGTTCAACATCGGCGCAGAGGGCCAGTTAGCCCTGGGGGCCATTGTGGCGGCCTGGATCGGCTACGCGCTTCCCCCGCTGGTCGGCGGGACGATTCCCCCGTTTCTCCATATCCCTCTGGCGATCCTGGGCGGCGCCCTGGCGGGAGCGCTGTGGGCAGCGATCCCGGGCTGGCTGAAGGCGCGCACGGGCGGGCATGAGGTCATCAACACCATTATGATGAACTACATCGCCCTCCTGATGGCCAGCTACCTTCTGAACGGCCCCATGCGGGATCCCAGCCCCACCAACGTCGTGGCGCGGACGCCCCGCATCGCCGAGACTGCCCGGTTGCCCCGGCTGTTTGCGGACCCGGATCTCCGCCTCCATG
>NZ_JANWXB010000207.1 GCF_025055495.1 Thermoflexus sp.
CTTTGGCCCCGCCCCCTACCCCCCTTTTGTAAACGTGGCTTTCTCACCCGTCCCCGCGGCCCTTCGGGCGGCGGGGAGAGGGGAAAGGGGGGGAGGGGCTTGGCCCTCTGGCTGTAGAAAGCTCAGGGCGCTGGGTGTATGGCCTGCTTGTCCAAAGTCCAGAAAGCAATGCTTTGCCCATTTTTTCATTTGGGGGTTTTCAGGAGCGAGGAGCAGTGTGGGGGGCCTTTGGCTCCCACACCGCCCCCGAAAGATTTTTTTCTCCCCTCTCCCCACAGCCCTCTGGGCCGTGGGGAGAGAGAGGAAGGGCTATCCCCTTCAGACCGGCCCAGCCCCAACCCCCCAGAAGAACCTTGGGCAAGCCAGAGAGGGAACCAAAGGCTCGATCCCCCTCCACATTTCTGGGCCACAGAGCAGCGTGGGGGGCAGAAATATTTGAGGCAGTGGGACGAGGGGCGAGGTCGCCCGTCCCACTACCCCTAAACCATCGCAACCAAGCTGGATGCTCGCCGAAGAAAGGCTGGCGGCGAGGTTACTTCCCTACGGAAGTCACCTCCGCTGGACCGATCCGTTTGCCCTTGAGGACGGCACGCACAGCGTCGGCAAAGCGGTTCAGGGTTTCGTCGACGACTTCAGGGGTATGGGCCGCGCAGGTGAACCACGGTTCCCGCGGGTCCACCTCATACATCACTCCGCGCTCATAGCACGCCAGACCGATCTCGGAGTAGAGCTCGATGTCGCTGCTCACGACGTCCCGGTGATCCCTCGGAACCCCTTCGAAGTTCAGCAGGAAGCTGAACATGTTGGGGTGGCCGGAGACAGCGTGGGGGATGCCAGCCTCGGTCAGGATCTCGCTGATCCCCTTCATCAGCCGTTCGCCGGCCCGGGCAGCCCGCTCCAGCGCGTCGGTCGTCTCCAGGATCTCTAAGGTGGCATCCGCCGCGGCGGTGCCCACCACGTTCCCGTTGTAGGTCCCAGCGTGGGCCACCGCCCCCGGCTCGATGGTCATCATCACCTCCCGCTTGCCGGCGATGGCCGAGATCGGGAAGCCGTTCCCCAGCGCCTTGGCGTAGGTGACGAGGTCCGCCCGCACCCCGAAGAACTCCTGGGCCCCGCCCCGGGCGATGCGGAAGCCGGTCTTCACCTCATCGAAGATCAGGACGATACCGTATTCGTCGCACAGGCGGCGCAGGAAGGGAAGGAACTCCGGGTGGGGCATGATGGCCGCGCTGTTGCCCAGCATGGGCTCCACGATGATGGCCGCGATGTCCCCCCACTTCGCCTTCACGGTTCGCTCCACCGCTTCGAAGTCGTTGAAGGGCAGGGTGATCACCAAGTCGGCGATGGCGCGGGGGATGCCGGAGCTGGCGGTGACGGGGATGGGGTGGCGACGGCTGCCCAAGGGCTGGCGGAGGGCCATGGCGGTGGAGAACAGCAGGTAGTCGTGGTGGCCATGATACTGGCCCTCAAACTTGATCACCTTCTCCCGCGCCGTGTAGGCACGGGCGATCCGCAGGGCATGCATGGTGGCCTCGGTTCCTGAGTTCGAGAAGCGCACCATATCCACGCCGGTCATGCGGATGATCCGTTCGGCAACCCGGATCTCCCAATCCGTAGTGGCGGCGAAGATCACGCCGTCGCGGATCGCCTGGCTGACCCGATCCACGACGGCGGGATGGCCGTGGCCCAGGATCACCGGGCCGTAGCCCAGGCGGTAATCCACATAGCGGTTGCCGTCCAGATCGTAGATGTAAGGGCCCTCACCGCGGCTGACCACGATGGTGTGGTCGTCGCCCCAGTAGCGGAAGTTCGAGGTGACGCCCCAGGGCATCACCTCCTTCGCCCGACGGAAACGCTCACGGGTCTTCGGCCAGCGATGCATAGCAACCTCCAGATTTCATAAGATCATAAAGGACTGCCCAGCCATTCGAGAGGCCGGGGGGTCCACGAATGGGGCACGAATACACGAATAATTCGGGCATTCGTGCTCCATCCGTGGACACCCTCCCTCCGACCCAAGGCGCGGCCTTCATTCCACCAGGATCTCGATCCCCCGCCGGGCTAGCTCCTCAAAGAACCGCTCCGGGGGGGATCGCCCGTTCCGGCGGAACCACGCCACGGACGGCGATCTCGCCCTGGGCGATCATCTGAGCCGCAATGCTCAGGGGAACACCGATGTTACGATAGTAGGCGGCTTCCCCGCC